>CAVJJO010000007.1:0-46654 GCA_963649665.1 Bacteroidaceae bacterium
AATGCTTTTGCCCTTTCAGGGCGCATTCTCGCTACATCTTTCACCCAGGGCGTTGCCCTGGGCTAAGCGCTTTTGGGCTTTCAGCCCGTTTTTTCCTACATCCGAAACTTCAGACTCTTACGCCTTAAGCTTTTCGGTGAGCTTCTCAAGCATGTCCACCGTCATGCGGTCGAGGTCGTACTCCGGTTTCCAGTCCCACTCCTGGCGGGCGCAGATGTCGTCGAGACTGTTGGGCCAGGAGTCGGCATTGGCTTGCTTGAGGGGGTCAACGGCATAGTCCATTTCGAACTCGGGCTTGTACTTGCGGATGGCGGCAAGCACGCCTTCGGGGTCGAAACTCATGGCGGCGATGTTGAACGCATTGCGGTGGATGAGGCGCTTGGGGTCGGCCTCCATCAGTTCCACGGCAGCGCGAAGGGCATCGGGCATGTACATCATGTCCATATACGTACCCTTGCTGATGGGGCATGTGAACTTCTCGCCGCGCACGGCAGAGTAGTAGATGTCGCAGGCATAGTCAGTTGTACCGCCGCCCGGGAGGGTCACGTAGGAGATGAGGCCGGGGAAGCGCACGGCACGCGTGTCTACGCCGTATTTGCGGAAATAGTAGTCGGAGAGGAGTTCGGTGGTCACCTTGGAAACACCGTAGATGGTACGCGGACGCTGGATGGTGTCCTGCGGTACGTGGTTGGCAGGCGTTTCGGGACCGAAAGAGCCGATGGAACTGGGTGTGAACACCGAGCAGTTGTGCTCGCGCGCTACCTCCAGCACGTTCCACAAGCCATCGATGCCTATTTTCCATGCCAACTGCGGACGACCTTCAGCCACTACGCTAAGCAGGGCGGCAAGATTGTAGATGGCATCCACTTTGTGCTTTTTCACCACTTCGGCGATTTGTTCGCCGTTCGTCACGTCGCAGATTTCAGCAGGGCCGCTCTCTGCCAACTCGCCTTGGGGAGCCGCAGAGGGAATGTAGCCGCAAACCACGTGGTCGTTGCCGTAAATGCCGCGAAGCTTCATGGTAAGTTCGGAGCCAATCTGTCCGGTCGCTCCGATGACCAATATGTTCTTCATTGCTAAAAAGGATTTGTTAGGATCGTTTTTCACGCACGAAGTTACTGAAAAAACTCTGAGAGTGCCAAGGGCAATGCGGGGAAAAGGACATTCCTTATATATAGTTGTGCCAATAACGTGGCGGACACACCGCGCAAATCGGAAAAAAATACGTTACTTTGCAATAGCGTGAACGACGATGCGCCAGCTCGCAAGACTACGCACTCGGCAAAAATAGCAACGCGAACTTTTTAACCTAACAAATCATACCCTCCTATGTACGGTAAATTTCAGGAACACCTTCAGAACGAGTTGAAGGACATTAAGGAAGCCGGCCTCTACAAGGCAGAACGGCTCATCGAAGGCCCCCAGCAGGCCGCCATTCAGGTAAAGGGCCAGGAAGTGCTCAACTTCTGCGCCAACAACTATCTTGGTCTTTCCAACAATCCGCGTCTCATCCAGGCTGCCAAGGACATGATGGACCGCCGCGGCTACGGCATGTCGAGCGTGCGCTTCATCTGCGGCACGCAGGACGTCCACAAAGAACTTGAAGCTGCCATCTCCGAATATTTCCACACCGAAGACACCATTCTCTACGCCGCTTGCTTCGACGCCAACGGCGGTGTGTTCGAACCGCTCCTTACTGCCGACGATGCCATTATTTCCGATGCGCTCAACCACGCTTCCATCATCGACGGCGTGCGCCTCTGTAAGGCCAAGCGCTACCGCTATGCCAATGCCGACATGGAAGACCTCGAGCGTCAGCTTCAGGCTGCGCAGGAACAGCGCTTCCGCGTGATTGTCACGGACGGCGTGTTCTCCATGGACGGCAACGTGGCTCCCATCGACAAGATCTGCGACCTCGCCGAGAAGTACGACGCACTGGTGATGGTGGACGAGAGCCACTCTGCAGGTGTGGTCGGTGCCACGGGTCACGGCGTGAGCGAGTTCTTCAACACTTACGGACGCGTGGACATCTACACCGGTACGCTCGGCAAAGCCTTCGGCGGTGCCATGGGCGGTTTCACCACGGGACGCAAGGAAATCATCGACA
The DNA here is from genome assembly GCA_963649665.1 of Bacteroidaceae bacterium. Classification (GTDB taxonomy): domain Bacteria; phylum Bacteroidota; class Bacteroidia; order Bacteroidales; family Bacteroidaceae; genus Alloprevotella. The sequence goes on from CAVJJO010000007.1 coordinate 2,108, forward strand.
TGCTCCGTCAGCGTTCACGTCCTTACCTCTTCTCCAACTCCGTGGCTCCTGCCATCGTGGGTGCTGCGCTTGAAACGTTCAAGATTCTCAAGGAGAGCAACGACATTCACGACAAACTCGTGGAGAACGTCAACTACTTCCGCGACAAGATGCTCGCTGCCGGTTTCGACATCAAGCCCACTCAGAGCGCCATCTGCGCCGTGATGCTCTACGACGCCAAGCTCTCGCAGACTTTCGCTGCTAAACTTCAGGAAGAGGGCATCTACGTCACCGGTTTCTATTATCCCGTAGTGCCGAAGGATCAGGCCCGCATCCGCGTGCAAGTTTCTGCCGGCCACGAACGCGAACACCTCGACAAGTGCGTCGCTGCCTTCGTGAAAGTAGGCAAGGAACTCGGCGTGCTGAAGTAATCTTTTAAAGCGAAGCCCAGGAGGCGAAGCCCATGGAGGCGCAGCGCATGGAGGCGAAGCCCATGGGGGCGAAGCGCATGGAGGCGAAGCGCATGGAGGTCAAGACTCCAGTCTTGACAGTTAAGCGCGAACCATGCGCCGCCCATGGGGGTGACGTTTCCAAAACGTCACGCTCTACACGGCGATGAATAGAAAGTGAAGCATGCCCCGCCCATGGGGGTGACGTTTTCAAAACGTCACGCTCTACACGACCTTTCGAAGCACAGCCACGCAAAAGCCTCCGTGAGGCCGTGTAGAGCAGTCAAGACTGGAGTCTTGACCTCCATGCGCTTAGCCCCCATGCGCTTCGCCCCTTTTTCTCTTACAACAACAAAATAAATGCGGCTCTTCTCGTCGGAGAAGAGCCGCATTTTACATTTAAGCTTGTCGGCTTCTATTATTCAGAGTCAACTACGAAGTCGGTCACTTCATAAGTGTCGTTGTAGTAACCGAAGGTACCTGCTGCTACGTAAAGCTTCCAGCAGAAGGTGAATTCTTGACCGTCAACGCCCGTTGCCTTTACAGCTTCATCGGGGTATGAACTATTCCAGCTTGCGATGTCGCTTGACGCAGCAACGTCTACGTACATCGGGCCGTAGGTCGGGTGGTTATAACCAATAAACATACCCTTGGTGGTCTTCATCTTCAACACGTTGTCATCTTGCGACCACGTGAACTTGAATTCAGTGGGGCCAGAGCCAAAGAGTGACTCATAGGGGTTCATCTTGAAGTAACGGCGTGAAACGGAGTAGTAGATTGTAGCTTCGAAAGTCTCGCCGAAGATGCCGCTCGTGTAGTTACCGATGGCATATTCTGCCCAGTCGTCGGGAAGAGCGCGAGTCACGTGCGATGCATAGGCGTTGGCAATGGTCATCTGGCCGTTGCCGGAAGTGTTGAAGTTCATGGCGTAGGTCTGTCCGCCTACGTTGATGGAACCCGTCTTGCCGTCGAAGGTGTAAGTGCCTTCTTCAAGCACGTCTTCACCGTCTACCACGCTGGCTTTGCCGTCAGCGTCGAGCTGCACGGTCTTGCCATCGGCGAGCTGCCAACGGCCGAGTACGGAGATGGTGTCGGAAGCTACAGCGGTGAAGTTGTCTACGGCTGTGAGTTCTTCGTTGCCGTCGTCGTCAGCACCTACGTTGTAGACGTTGACAATCATGTGGCTGTTGTCGTTGCTGGGAGTGATGGTAACGCGTGCGGGAGAACCGTCGGCGTCTTCGGCATATTCGGCAGTAATCATACCCGTCAGCTTGTCGTAGGAAACCTTGCCGTTGGAGTAGACGTTGGCCATCTTTGCCTCAGTGTCGTAGTAGGTCACGTCGCAGATGGTATCGCCGGTCTCGTTCACGAGAACGTTCACGGTGAAGGGCATGGACTCGGAAGGAGTGTAGGAACGTGTCCACATGCCGAGCGGTGCCTTCTCAGGAACTTTGGGAGAGTAGTCTGTCTCGTCGAAGTCGGTGTTGCAAGAAACCATAGCCAAACCTACTGCGAGCGAAGCAGCCAGTGTTTTAATATTGAGTTTCATTGTTGTTGTCGGTTTTGAATTAAATCTTTAGCTCGGCGCGTCGGCAAGCCGGCGCGCCGGGCTTTTAATGTATCAATAGTCGGTGGGCCAGTTACGCTCCAGGTTCTTGTTGGCCTGAAGGTCGTTGGCGGGGAATTCCCATACGAAACGATAGTTGTCGGCAGAGATGGTCTGGCCGATTACGCCGCTTTCCGTTACGAGGAAGCCTGCGGGGAGGTTCTGTGCCGTCATACGGGTGAATCCGTCGCCCCAACGCTTGAGGTTGTTCAGGCGGTAACCTTCGCCTACGAATTCGAGTGTCCACTCGGTCTTGATGTCGGAGTAGAGCTGGTCGCCCGTGCTGGTGAGTTTGGATGCACCGCGGCTCGTGCGAAGCGTGTTGACGTAGGTGAGCGCCTTGTCGGCATCGCCCAATTTGTAAGCTGCTTCAGCTGCGATGAGGTAAACCTCGGCAGTGCGGAAGGGCTTGGGCATGTTGTAGAACTGCGTGGTAGCGTTGTCGCTGCTGCTCAAAAGAGACTCGTTGCCCGGGAACTTGCTGAGGTAGTAGGCATTGGTGGTGTAAGAACCGCTCATGAGCGCATCTCTCTTGAAGAAGAGGTTCTTGCGACGGTCGCCACGCTTGTAGAGGTCCATAAGACCCTGGGTGGGGATGAAGTCGGGCGTGTAGAACTCCTTCGTAGCGTGGTGAGACATGAAGATGCCGTAGAGGCTGCTGCGCTCCTGCTGAGTGTAGAGGGGCTCGTAGATAAGCTCCGTGCGCTCGTCGGCGTTGTCGTCAGTCCAGAGGGCTGTGAGCGCGTCATTCGTAGTGCAAAGCTCGTAGGCGTCCATTACTTCCTGGGCAGCGGAGAGCGCCTTCTCGTAGTTCTGCATCTGCAGAGCAACGCGTGCTTCCAAAGCTACGGCAGCATAGTAGTGGGGCAGGGTGAAGTCGCTTTCGTCCTTGTCGTTCATGTACTTCTTGGCATTCTCAATGTCGCTGAGGATGAATGCGTAAGTGTCGGCAAGGCTTGAACGGGAAGGCTTGAGGCTAACGTCTACAGTGGTCAAGAGAGGCATACCCGGAGTGGAGGCTGCCGTCTCAGCCGTGTAGTTCTTGCAGTAGCGCATGGTCATCGTGCTGTAAGCCCAAGCGCGTCCGAAGTAAGCAAGTCCCTTCGTATAGGCTCCGTAGTAGGTGGAGTCGCCTTCCGTTTCGAACTTGATCTTGTCGATGTTGTTGAGAATGTCGTTGGCGTTGGTTATGAGGCTGTAGTTGCCGCTATAGAGACCGTCGCCTTCAAACTGGTTTGTGGTAAACGTCCAGTTGTGTACCATACGGTACGTAACGGAGTTGCTGGTCTGGTTGAAGAGGTCGGACTGTGCTTCCTGCACGCCTCCGTAACCGCTGGCTACACCGCGCAGAAGGGCAATAAGACCGTTCTGGTGCGTGGCGGCATCGGTGAGAGTCTGCCATGACTGTTCGGAAGGCAGACTGGTGGCGGGATACTGGTCGAGTTCGCACGAAGTCAGGACGGGAACAGCCAATGCAGAGCAGAGCAGAGCCTTGATGATGTATTTGTTCATTTGTTTCTGTTCGATTTGAATTAAACCTGTTGTTTAGAACGTCACGTCGATGCCGAGGGTGAACTGGCGGGTAGCGGGGTAAGAGCCAATACCGATGTTGCTGTCCACTTCGGGGTCGGAACCGGTGTATTTGGTGACGGTGAAGAGGTTACGCGTGGTGAAGTTCAGGCGTACGTTCTCGAAGAAGTGAGTAGCTTCCATCCAGCGCTTGGGAAGGTTGTAGGAGAGCGAGAGGTTCTTCAAGCGCATGAAGGATGCGTTCTGGAGTACGCGGGTGTCGAACTGCGACTGCTCGCTGAAGGCAGCGATGGTAGTTTCGTCGCCGGGCTTCTTCCACATGTTGAGCATTTCCTTGCTTACGTTGAGACCCTGAGCGGCGTTCGTAGAGGAAATCTGGAAGTAGTAGTCGTTGTTGAGCATATACTTGCCGAGCACGTAAGAGAAGTCTGCGGTGAGGGTGAGACCCTTCCAGCTTGCGGTGAAACCGAAACCACCTACGTGGGGAGCGGTAATCTTCTTGCCGGTGTCCTGGAAGAGGTCGTCGGTGTAGTTCTTCGTCATGGTCTCGGGGTTGTATTCGTATACAGCCTTGCCGTTGCCTTGGTAGCCTGCCTTGTACCACATCTGCTTACCGTCGGTCTTGTCGATACCGGCGAAGACGGGAAGGTAGTAGTTGAGGCTCTTGCCTACGATGTAGTTGAGTGCGCTCTCAGGCACGGGCCATTCGCTGAGGCCGTTGAAGAGCTCGTCGATGCGGTTTACGTTGTAGGAGTAGTTGGCATAGATGTTCACGAAAGCGTCCTTCGTGCGGTATACGTCGTAGCCGAGTTCAATTTCAACACCGCGGTTGCTCATCTTACCTACGTTCACGGTCTGTGAAGAGAAACCGGTGGTGTAGGGAAGGGGCATGCTCATAAGCATGTTGGTGGTGTTGCGCTTGTAGGCATTGAAGTCAACGTTCAAGCGGTCGAAGAGGCGGGCGGTGAAACCGAAGTTGTACTGAATCTGCTTTTCCCAACCAAGCTTTTCGTTGGCGGGCTGAGAGAGAACCCAACCGCTTGTACCGTTGTAGGTGGTGTTGCCGAGCAGACCGAGGCTGTTGTAGTTACCGATTTCGGAGTTACCCGTGGTACCTACGGAGAACTTCACCTGGAGGTCGGTGAGCCACCCCTTGGTCACGGCCATGAAGTCTTCGTTCATGATGTTCCACATCAAACCGCCGCTGAGGAAGATGGCTCCGCGGTTTTCGGCACCGAAGCGTGAGCTCTGGTCGTTACGGATGGTGAAGTTGGCGAAGTACTTGTTGTTGAGGCTATAGTCGCCGCGGCCGAAGAATGAGAGATATTCGTACTTGGCGTAGCTGTAGCTCTTGCTCGTGCTCGACGTAAGGTCAATAATCGTGCTACCGATGTTGTTCAGACGGTCGTCGGTGATACCCGTACCGCTGAAGCCGAAGCCCTTAGTAGTACTCTTGATACCTTCGTGACCGGCGAGGAACGTGAGTTCGTGCTTGTTGTCGTTGCCGGTGGTGAAGCCGAACTTGTATTCAGCCGTGTTGGTGATGGTCCAAACGGAACTGCGTGAGTGAGTTTCGCTAGCCTGACCGATGTTGTTGTTACCGGGGAATGCCGTGCTTACGGAACGTGAAGAACGGGTGTCGGTAGCGTAGAGGCCGAGCTGTGACTTGATGGTGAGACCCTTCACGGGAGTAAGGGTAATGTAACCTACGCCGTTGTAAACAACGTCGTTGTAGGTACGGGGCTGCATGGCGCTGAGCCAGTAGCGGTCATATACGCCACCAATCATTTCAGAACCGATGTACTGGTGGTTCTCATCGAGGTCAGTACCCCAGTATGCGGGGAACCAGTAAGAAGAGGTAGACGCGTTGTAGAGCGAGTTACCGCGATCCTGGTTGGTGTAACCGTCGGCGAGGCGGTCGGTATAGGTGATGTTCTGACGTACACCGAGAGCCATCCAATCTTTGGGCTTGGTCTCGAGGTTGGTACGGAACGTGTAGCGCTTGAAGTGAGAAATCTTCGTGATACTGTTCTGCTTCATGTAAGAACCAGACACGAAGTAAGTGGTGTTGCCTGAACCGCCGCGTACGGAGAAGTCGGTGTTGTACATCGGAGCGGCATTGTCGAAGTTGAACTTCTGCCAGTTCGTGTTGTAACCGAGTGCCTTATACTTGGCATATTGTGTAGCGGTGATCACGCCGTTCTCGAGCTGGAAGTTGAGAAGCTCGGAGGCGTTCATCATGTTGTGGCTGGCGGGAGAGGAGAGTTGGCTCCAGCCAATTTTCTGACCGATGTTGATCTGAGCCTTCTCGCCGGCGCGGCCGCGCTTGGTGGTGATGAAGATTACACCGTTGGCAGCACGCGAACCGTAGATGGAGGTAGCGGAAGCGTCCTTAAGTACGGTGTAGCTCTCGATGTCGTTGTTGTTGAGCATGGAGAACATGGCAGAACCTGCGGGCGAGCCATCGATCACGATAAGGGGATAGTTAGATGCGGAAAGCGAACCGGCACCACGAATCTGCATGCTTACGTTGCCGAGCGAACCGGCGTCACCTGAGGAGTTGAGCACGGTAAGACCGGATACTTTACCCTGGAGCGCGTCGGAAGCGTCCACTACGGGCTGGCCGTTGATCTTCTCGGAGCCTACTTTCTTCACGGAACCTACTACGGTACCGAGTTTCTTAGCAGAACCGTAACCGATTACGACTGCTTCGCCGAGTTCGTTGTCTTTGAGTACTACGCTCACGTTGCCTGCCACGCTAACTGTGGTAGGTTGCATGCCAATGAATGAAACGTTGAGTTTCTTGGCGGATGCGGGCACATTGCTGAGCTTGAAGTTACCAGAAGCGTCCGTGGTGGTAAGGATTTTGGTTCCGGGTACGCGAACGGTTGCACCCATCACGGGTTCACCATGCGAGTCGGTAACCTTACCCGTCACAAGCTTCTGCGCCGAAGCCGAGGCTGCTGTCAACAGCAGGCTGGCTCCCAAGAGCACTAACTTTTTGTTCATAATATCACCATTAAATTAAACATTATTTTCGTTGCGAATTCCCAAATGCTTTTTAGTGTTTGTTTAGTTTTCAACCTTTTATGGCCGCGTCTTATAAGCTCAAACCTCGTAGGGTTTGCGCTTTTCAGGCTCAGCTAAGGTTGTTCTGTGGAAATATGCGTGGTAAACGCATAATATTACAATTGGGATATGATGGGCAAAAGTACGACTTTTTTCTTATAGTAGGCACAATCACATTACGTTTTGATGAATAATTGGGCTTTTTGCTTTTCCCAGCGTTACTTTTGCGTCCTATTTGAGAACACAAAATGCCAAACTCGTGCATATTTGATGAATATGCAACTTTCTTCCTTTGCGCGCATATATAATAAGGAGTGATTGGCGGGCGAAAGGTTTTTAAAGAGTTGTGGGGTGAATATTGTTAAAGCTTCGTTTGGCGTGAAGCGGCAGTAAACGTAGAGAATACTTCATATCATCGTCTATAAACGATGAATAGTGAGCGATTTTGTCGTCTATAGACGATGAAATGGTTGAGGAAGTTTATAGAACTTGAGATTTGGCTTTAGTTTTTCGTGTAGAATGTGATGTTTAGAAGCTTGCTTAACGAATGCTTATGTATGACGCTTACGGGGGCGAGGTTTCCAAAACCTCGCGTTCTACATGAATTTCGCTTATTATATTTGAGTCGCTACGTCGTCATAAAAAAACGCTGCCCGCTTCTTCTGTTGAAGAGGCGGGCAGTGGTATGTTGTGGTGTTTCCGCTGCGGTGGCTATTGTTTAGCGGACTTTGGCGGCGGAGACTTTTACGCCTTTTTGCGCCATGAGTTTCGTGTCGAGTATGCGGTAGTTGGGCTGGAGCTTCTTGCGGGCTGCTGCCATGCGTCGCTTTTGTGCCTGTTCGCCGCGCTCACGCCATTCGGTGAGGGTGTAGTACTGTCCGGTGGCTGGGTCGATGTATTTTGCTTCGGGGAGTTTGTAGTCGGCTACAGCGTCGCCCATTTCGTCGTAGGTTTGGCCTTTGGAGTCTGCGGCCTGTCCCACTTGGGTAACTTCAACGCGTGCTACGCCTTGTGCTACCATGCCGATTTCCTTGGCAGCGGCCATGGAGAGGTCTACGATGCCTCCTCGGCGGAAGGGGCCGCGGTCGGTGACTTTTACGACGACTTCGCGACCGTTCTTTACGTTGCGTACTTTAAGCAGTGTGCCGAAGGGCAGTGTGCGGTGTGCGCAGGTGAGGGAGTCTTTGTGGTAACGTGAGCCGTCGCTGGTGCGTCGGCCGTGGAATTTGTTGCCGTAGTAAGTGGCGTCGCCGTGGCTTTGTGCGATGGCGGTGGTTGTGAAGAGAGTGAAGAGAGTTGCTAAGAGAAGAATGGTTTGCTTTAACTTCATGTGGTTTGTTTTGCCACGAGGACCGCCGGGTAACTGTTCCCGTCTTCGTTGTGCTCACTTTAGCTTAGCCATGCTGTGAGCTTTGGTAGAGGCGGGATGCGCATTTGCCTACGGGCGAAGCGGGCGGGCTACGTGCCGTGCCTTTTGTCCGGCGTTGCTCCATATATATATATATATAAGGAGTGTCGGGTGCTTTGCCTGAGGTTTTGAGCGACTTTCGTCACGGGGTGACTTTTTGCACGTTGTGTGGTGTGCAGCGGAAACGTTGGGCTGCTGCTTTGGGGCGGCAGCGGAGTAGTATCCGGCGTTGGGGTGAGAGTGCTTGGATTGGCGTTTGGGTGAGGGCTTCTTGTCGTCGACTTTCTGCTCTCCGCCAGAGGGCTTGTCTGCTGCTCGTTGTGGGCGCACGCGGCGCTTCAACGGCGTTAGACCTCTCTCCTCGTGAGGTTTACGCCTGCAAAGTTACGCATTTTTCTTGAGCTGTGCAAATGGCGTGTGCTTGATACTCACCACTTTAACGTTTGCAAAAGCCTTTTTGAAGGGTGCTTTTAGGGCATGGGAAACTTGCTTTCAGGCTTTGCACGATTGCCGCTCGTTTAGCGTGTATAGGGGCGTTCGTGTGCATTTTGGAGTTTTCGGCAGATGTGCTTGGAGGGCGAAATCAGCAATATGTTAGATGAGGCTTTGAACTGCCGCATTTTTTGAAATGTTAAACGCGTTTTTAGTCGCTTTTCAGCGTGTTCGTGCTTCGTATTCTTTGCGATTGTGAGTTATGTGTTGTCGCTCTTGTGTGTCAAGACTGGAGTCTTGACCTCCATGCGCTATCGCCCCCATGCACTTCGCCTTATGCGTTTCGCCTCCATGCGCTTCTTCCTATTCTCTTTTCACGCCTCGGAGCGGTCCGTCGAAACTGGTGTGCTCGGGTTTGGCGGTTTGTTGGGCGTAACGGCTTACGCTGAGAATCATGCCTATGTAGATGCCGTTGATCATGACCGAGGTACCGCCGCGGCTGATGAGCGGGAGAGGTTGTCCTGTTACGGGCGCAAGGCCTACGGCAACGAACATGTTCACCATGGCTTGCGTGGTGATGAGTAGCGCGAGTCCCATGGCGAGGAATGGCGCGAAGGTATATTCGCACCGGCTTGCCAGTCGTCCCACGCGGAAAAGCAGAAAGACGTAGAGAATCAATACGATGGCCGCGCCTTCAATGCCTGTTTCTTCTATGATAATGGCATAGATGAAGTCGCAGTAAGCCTGGCTGAGGAAGTCGCGTTCTATGGAGTTGCCCGGCAGTCGTCCCACGACGTTGGAGTTGGCAATGGCGATGTTGGCATGAGCGCTTTGTGCCGTTTTGTCGTTGATTTCGAACTTTGCGGGGTCGTCGGAGTCGTCGTTGCTTTTCGTTTCAAGGCGTCCTATCCACGTTTCTGCGCGGTGAAAAACTTTGCCGGCTACGGGTACATCCTTCAGTTTGTGTTCGGTGTCGTTCTTGGCAAGTACATAGACGATGCCTCCTATGGCAACTCCTAAAATGAATATAACGCCGAAGAGTTTTCCCAGTTGCACCATGGGCACACGGCCTATGAACATCATGAGCACCACCACTACGAACAGAATTGCCGCCGTGGAGAGGTTTTCCATGAAGATGATGAAGCAAAGCGGAATCGTCATCCACAGGATATACTTGAATGCCCGCTTGTCCGCTCCTTTTTCCGTTTGCAGTTGCGAGAGGATAAGCGCTGTGCTCATCACCACGGCACACTTCACCAGTTCCGAGGGTTGGAATCGCACAAAGCCCAAGTCTATCCATCGCGCAGCTTCGTTTACCGCTGCCGATGTGAATGTGGTGATGAGAATCAATCCAATGCTAACAGGAAGGAGTATAATCGGTATGATGCGGAAGAAGCGGCATTCAACGCGGTGAGCCCCCCAGCAGAGAATCGCACTACCTAGAAGATACGTCACGTGCTGTTGCAAGGGGGACCAGTAGTTGCCGCTCTTGTAGGTGAGCGTGCTCACGGCGCTGAACACCTCCAGGGTGGAGATGGCGCAAAGAAGGAAGAAGATGATCCAGATGACGCGGTCGCCCATGAAGAGCGAGCCTATTGATTTCTTCATTGTGGTCGTGTTTTCTGTTCTGTTGTTTTTACGCTTATGCCCTTAAGGCTTTCTTGAGTGGGTGAAATCTGTTATTTCCAAGCCTTCACCCATGCCTTGAACTGCTCGCCGCGGTCTTCCATGTTGTGGAAGAGGTCGAAGCTGGCGCAGCACGGACTGAGGAGCACCGTGTCGCCCTCTTCAGCGAGGCTTACGGCATGTTCCATACATTCGCGCATGGAGTGTGTGTCTGCTACGGGAAGTCCGAGTGCGTCGAACGAATCGTGGAGTTTGCTGTTGTCGACGCCCATGTAGACCAGTGCGCGGCATTTCTCGCGTACGAGCGGCACGATGGCCGAGTAGTCGTTGCCCTTGTCCTTACCGCCGAGAATGAGTACCACGGGAGTGGTCATGCTTTCAAGCGCGCAGTAGCAGGCGTCCACGTTGGTGGCTTTCGAGTCGTTGACGAAATGAATGCCGCGTACGGTGCCCGCCTTTTCCAGACGATGTTCCACGCCGGGGAAGTCCGAGAGACCTTCGCGCACTACCGAAGCGTCAACGCCTACTGCCAATGCTGCCGTGGCGGCGGCGAGGGAGTTGCGCAGATTGTGGCGACCGGGAAGGGAAAGTTCGCTGAGCGGCATCTCGAAACGGACGGGAGCGTTTATTACGAACTTCGCGCCGTCGGCATAGCCCGACGCGCCTTCGTGCGGTTCGTCGGTAAATCCGCAGCATTGGGCCTCCACATTGTATTTCAGCAATTCGTTGGGCACGTGTTCGTCCTCCGCCCAGTAGACGAACGTGTCGTCGGCCGTCTGGTTCTGTCGGATGCGCATTTTCGAGTCCACGTAGTTCTGCATGCAGAAATTGTAGCGGTCGAGGTGGTCGGGCGTGATGTTGAGAAGCACCGCCACGTTGGCGCGGAAGCGGTACATGTTGTCGAGCTGGAACGACGAGAGTTCTATCACGTAGTTGGCGTGCGGCGCTTCCGCCACCTGCAGAGCGAGGCTATGGCCTATGTTTCCCGCAAGCCCTACGTCCATACCCGCTTTCTTGAGAATGTGGTAGATGAGCGAAGTGGTCGTCGTTTTGCCGTTGGAGCCCGTGATGCAAATCATGCGGGCTGAAGTGTAGCGTGCGGCAAATTCAATCTCGCTGAGGATGGGCGTACCTTTCTCCATGAGTTTCTTCACCATGGGAGCCGTTTCGGGAATGCCCGGGCTCTTTACAGCCTCGTCGGCGTCGATGATGCGTTCCTCGGTGTGGTGGCCTTCTTCCCATTCGATATGGTGGGAAGAGAGCATCTCTTTATAGCGCGGCTGAATGCTTCCCATGTCGGAAACAAACACGTCGTAACCTTCTTTCTGCGCCAAAATGGCTGCGCCTACGCCGCTTTCGGCAGCGCCTAAAACTACGAGTTTCATTGTTGTGTCGGGGGGGAGAAAACTATCTAATCTTGAGAGTGATGATGGTGAGTGCGGCGAGGATGATGGTGGTAATCCAGAAACGCACGGTGATTTTCGACTCGTGCCATGCGCCGCGGGGCCAGTTGCGGAACACGTAGCGGCACGTCTGGTCGAGCTGTTCGGGCAGCACGCGGAAGTTGTCGTGAATCGGGGTGCGCTTGAAGATGCGCTGCCGCACGCCGCGGCGCTTGCCCAGTTTGAAGTATTCCACTTGCAGAATCACGCTGAGGCTTTCTATGAGGAATATGCCGCAGAGGATGGGCAGGAGAAGTTCCTTGTGGATGATGATGGCAAGCACGGCAATCACGCCGCCGATGGTGAGCGAGCCTGTGTCGCCCATGAATACCTGTGCCGGATAGGCGTTGTACCAGAGGAAACCGATGAGTGCTCCCACCATGGCACAGATGAAGATGACGAGTTCCTGCGACCCCGGCACGTACATGATGTTGAGGTAAGAGGCATACTCGATGTGGCTCGACACGTAGGCGAGAATGCCTAGGGCAATGCAGATGATGGCGGAGTTGCCCGCCGCCATGCCGTCCATGCCGTCGTTGAGGTTTGCGCCGTTCGACACGGCGGTGATAACGAAGATGGTGACGATGACGAAGAGAATCCATCCCGCCTGCGTCTTGTATTTACCGCAGAAACTGACCACGTCGGCATAGTCGAGGTTATTGCTCTTGACGAACGGAATGGTCGTCTTTGTGCTCTTTACCGGTTCGCTTTTGTGTACAATCTCCGTGACGTTGCCTTTGCGCTGCATCTCTATGTTCTCGCGGATTGTGGCGTCGGGACTGAGGTAAAGCGTGAGGCCTACGGCCAGTCCGAGCACCACTTGGCCTACAATCTTGTAGCGTCCGGCGAGTCCCTCCTTGTTGTGGCGGAATATCTTGATGTAGTCGTCGAGGAACCCGAGCATTCCCAGCCACACGGTGGACACGAGCATGAGAATCATGTAGATGTTTCTCAGACGCCCGAGCAGGAGGCAGGGCACGAGTATGGACACGATGATGATGATGCCGCCCATCGAGGGCACGTTTATCTTCTTCACGCCGAAGGGGTCGATGGAAGCGTCGCGTTGCGTTTCGCTGATGTGGTGGCGCTTCATCCAGCGGATGAAGTACTGGCCGAACCAGGCAGATATGACGAGGGCGAGGATGAGCGCGAGGAGTGAGCGGAACGAGATGAACGACCACATGGCCGAACCCGGCACGCCGAATTGCTCGAGGAAGCGGAATAAGTAGTATAGCATGATTGGTGATGTGCTGATGGTTTATGCTTCGAGGCCGAATGCGCGGCGTATTTCCTCGTGGTCGTCGAAGTGGTGCTTCACGCCTTTCACGTCCTGGTAAGGTTCGTGGCCTTTACCGGCCACGAGAATCACGTCGCCCTTCTCTGCCATCATGGCAGCGGCGCGGATGGCCTCGCGGCGGTCGGTGATGGCTATGGTCTTCTTCATCTGCTCGGCGTCGAGTCCGGCGAGCATGTCGTTGATGATGTCCTGCGGTTCTTCGAAGCGCGGGTTGTCGCTCGTGATAATCACGCGGTCGGAACGCTTTGCAGCCTCCTGTGCCATGAGCGGACGTTTGCCCTTGTCGCGGTTGCCGCCTGCGCCGCACACGGTGATAACCTTGCCGTTGCGCACAATCTCGTTGATGGCGGTGAGCACGTTCTCGAGCGCGTCGGGTGTGTGGGCGTAGTCCACAATGGCGCTGAAGCCCTTGGGTGAGGTGATGGCTTCGAAACGTCCGTTCACGGGGCGCAGCGCCGACATCACGCGGAGCACCTCCTGCGGTTCTTCGCCCAGCATCACGGCAGCGCCGTAGACGGCGAGCAGGTTGCTCACGTTGAAGCGGCCCACGAAACGTACGCTCACTTCGCTGCCGTTCACGTTGAGGAGCATGCCTTCGATGCTCTCTTCGAGGATGCGTCCCTTGAAGTCAGCAGCCGTGCGCGTGGAGTAGGTGCGCACGGTGGCGGCGGTGTTCTGCACCATGACCGAACCGTTGCGGTCGTCGGCATTGGTGATGGCGAACGAGCCGGCGGGAAGCGCGTCGAAGAAGGCCTTCTTCGCGTCGCGGTAGTTCTCGAATGTCTTGTGGTAGTCGAGGTGGTCGCGCGTGAGGTTGGTGAATATGCCGCCGGCGAAGCGGAGTCCAGCTATGCGTTTCTGGTGGATGGCGTGCGACGAACATTCCATGAAGGCATATTCGCAGCCGGCATCAGCCATCTCGCCGAGCAGGCGGTTGAGGGTGACGGGGTCGGGCGTGGTGTGGTCGGCGGGCACTTCGCGTCCGTCGATGTAGTTGCACACCGTGGAGCAGAGTCCGCACTTGTAACCGAGCGCGCGGAACATGTGGTAGAGCACGGTGGCAATGGTCGTTTTGCCGTTGGTGCCCGTCACGCCCACGAGTTTGAGGCGTGAGGTGGGGTCGCCGTAGAAGCGCGTTGCTACGCGGCCGGCGGCTTCTTCCGTGTCGTCGACCTGCACGAACGTCACGTCTTCGGGAGCGTCGACGGGTATGGGTTCACACACGAGTACGGCCTTTGCGCCTTTCTCGAGTGCTTTGGGAATGTAGGCATGGCCGTCGGCCTGTGTGCCTTTAACGGCTACGAAGAGGTTGCCCTCTTCTACCTGGCGCGAGTCAATCTGCACGCCGTTGATTTCGCGTTCGAGGTCTCCGTGGGACGCTTTGACGCTTATGTTTTTAAGGATGTCAGACAATTTCATTGTCGTAGGGTTTTTATATGCTTGAGGTATGTGATGTTCGGTGGTTGGGGAGGGATGTGGGGCGATGGTTATGGAGCGCCAGCGCATGGAGACTTTTGCTTGGCTTTGCTTTGAATTGAATTGCTCGTGTAGAGCTGTCAAGACTGGAGTCTTGACCTCCATGCGCTTCGCCTCCATGCGCTTCGCCCCCATGCGCTTCGCCCCTATGTTACGGTTTGCTTTTCGGCTTTGCCTTGCGGGGGTCGTCGGCGGGCGAAGTGGGCGCTTGGGAGGGATCCTTCTTCTTGTCGGAAGACTTGTCGCTTGGCTTATCGTGTGCCTTTGTGCTTTCGGGTTTCCCCGGAATGGCTTCGTGGTCGGGCTCTTCGGCAGCGGGAGCGGGCTTGTGTTCGGCGCGTGCCGTGGAGTCGGAGTCGGTGGCAGCGGGAGCGGCAATTTCGGGGTCGCCGAGAACGAGTTCTATCTTCTCGCCGCGCTTGAACACGTGGCCCGGTTCAAGATTCTGCCGGCTCACACGTCCCACACCGCGCACGCTCACTTTCAAGCCCATCTTTTCCAGACGGAAGAGCGCGTCGCGGAGTCCGTAGCCGCGCACGTCGGGCACCACGTTTTGCGCCGCGAGTTTCACCTCGCCGAGCTGCAGTCCTTTGTTCGACGTGGTGCAGAGTCCCCACGTGATGTCGCCGTTTTCGGGGTTAATGTTGCTGTCGTATTTTATGCCCAGCTCTTCAAGCACAGATTGCGCGGCGTTGAGGTTGCCGGCATCGACGAGCGGATTGTGTGAATGAAGTGTGTCGCGGGCACGCGAATAGTCGTCTACGCGGCGCTGCGCCATCACGCTTTCCGCCACGCGCTTGAACACCGGGGCGCACATGCCGCCGCCCGATGCCGGTGCGCCTTTCTGAATGCACACGATGCACGAGTAGAGCGGTTGTTCGGAGGGGAAATAGCCTGCAAACGACACGAGATACTGCGATGCGAAACCGTGTTTGGTCCATACCTGCGCCGTGCCCGTCTTTCCGCTCACGTGGAAGTAGGGCGAGCCGGCCTTCTTGCCGAGACCCACGCTCACCACGCTTTCGAGGCAGTCCTGAATGTTCTTCACCGCTTCGGGCTTCGCCATTTGTTCGCGGAGAACCACCACGGGGAATTCCTTCACCACTTCGTCGCCGCGCTTGATGGCCTTCACGAGTCGTGGGCGGAGGAGTTTACCGTTGTTGGCTATGCCGTTGTAGAAGTTTACCGTGGTGATGGGCGGAATCTGCGTTTCGTAGCCGATGCTCATCCAGGGCAGCGCCGTCTTCGACCAGTTGGAGAGGTCGGGTTTCGGCATTCTGATGCGCGGACGTGCATAGCCGGGAATAGGTATGTGGAGGTCTTCAGCCACGCCTATGCGGTAGATGCCCTCCACGAAGCGCCGCGGGTCGTCGTGGTAGTAGCGGTCGATGAGCGTGCTCACGCCCACGTTGAGCGACTTCTGTAGAATCTGCGGCACCGTCACCACGCCGCTACCGCCCGAGCGCCAGTTGGCGTCGCGCATCTTACGGCCGTACATTTCGCGTATGCCGCAGCCCACGTCCACTTGGTCGGTCATGTGGATGTAGCCGTCGTCCATGCCCACGAGGAAACTCATGGGTTTGAACACGGAGCCTGGTTCGTAGAGGTTCTTCACGGCGTCGGCGTTGATTTCCTGATATGAGCCGTCGGCCACGCGCGTGAGACTCGTCATGGCCTTTATGTCGCCCGTTGCCACCTCCATGAGAATGCACACGCCCGAGTTGGCGCCTATTTCCACGAGTTTGTCGTTGAGCGCCTTTTCGCAGAGGTCCTGCATGCCCACGTCGAGCGTGGTGACCACGTCGCAACCGTTCTCGGCTGGGCGGTCCACGATGGTGAGATAGCGGTTGAGCACTTTCTGCTTGTGGGCCGAACCGGGTGTGCCGCGGAGCACGGAGTCGAAACTCAGTTCAAGACCCGTTCGTGCGGAGTCCTTCTCTTTATAGAGGTCGCCTATGGTGCGTATGGCCAGGCGGCCGTAGGGGTTGGTGCGTGTCTTGAATTCTTCTTCGTGGAAACCGCTCCAGCCTTTCGACTTGCGGAACCAGGGCAGGCTCTTCACCTGGCGGTACTGTATGTAGGTGATGCGCTTGGGGTAGAGCAGCCAGTGGTGGCTCTTCTTCTCGCGTCCCTTGCGCAGGAGTGCGGCGAATTCCACCGGGTCGATGTCGGGGAATATGGCGTGCATGCCGAGGCAAATGCTGTCGATCATCGGGTGGAGCAGCATGCTGTCGCGGCGGTTCTGGTCCTTCGTCCGTTTCTTCTCGTCCTTCTCCCACGACATGTAGTCCATGAATATCTTGTATTCCGGAAGCGATGCCGCGAGCACTTCGCCGTCGGCGGCGAGAATGTTGCCGCGCGTGGGATAGACGGGCATGTTGGCGCGCTTGAAGCGTTCGCCCACCGCCAGCCAGTAGTCTTTGCGTACGGTCATGGTGTAGAGGGCTTTCCCGAGGACGAGAAAACCCAGAAGCACGAACACGGCGCCTACCAGTCCGTAGCGCTGCATGACTTTTGATGCGGGAAACTTCATTTATTGTTCTTCCACTTTGAGGTTGTACGATGGCGTGTTGGCCGTTTGTAGCGTGGTGTCCTGTAGCGACTCTTCTATGTAGCTGCGGCGCATGCGTTCCTTGAGCTGTGCGGAGCGTGTGAGCGCTTTGTAGCGCATGTCGAGGAGCGTGTCGTTGAGGTTGCGCTGCTCTATCATCTTGTGTTGGCAGGTGTAGCGGTTGCTGATGTAGACCATGCCCATAGCCAGACACATGACGATGTAGAGAATCTGCTTGCGGAACCACGGGCCGGCAAGTATGTCGCCGCCGAGTATGCTTGCGAGGCTTACCTTGTGGGGTATCTTGTGCTTGGGAGAGTCGTCGGCGTCGACGAATTTGCGTATGTCGTTGAGCGTGGAGCGGAGGTCGGCATCGGCTTCCAGCTTTTTGTTTTTCTTCTCGTCTGATTCGTCGTGGGCAAGCACTGCTTCTTCCTCTTCGGGCGCAAGTTCTTCGCCATCGGCGGAAGCGCCGGTGGGGGAGTTGGGAGCCTCAAGGTTTTCGGGGGCTATGGCGTGCTCGTCGGAAACGGACGTATCTCTATGTTCTTCTTCGTGCATTGACATCTCTTTTTGTGCGAAATGATGGGTGAGAGACGGTTGGGGAAAAGGCGTTAAGTGTGTGGGCGGCGCTTGCCGCAATGCGGCTTCTAGAGCTTTTCGGCTATGCGGAGTTTGGCGGAACGGCTGCGCGGATTGGCTTCCTGCTCTTCCGCTGAGGGGAGAATCACTTTGTTGTTCACGGCGCGCCAAGGTGTGAGCTTGCGTCCGTAGAAGTCCTGTTCCACCTTCCCGTCTATGCGTCCGGCGCGTATGAAGTTTTTCACCATGCGGTCTTCGAGCGAATGGTAGGTAAGCACCGAGAGGCGTCCGCCGGGACGCAACACGCGCAGTGCGCCTTCGAGCATTTCGCGCAGGGCATCCATCTCGTGGTTTACTTCTATGCGGAGCGCTTGAAACACGCGCGCGAGGTCCTTCTTCTCCCTTTCGCGCGGCATGAGCGGCTTCACCACGGCGAGCAGGTCGTCTATGGTGAGCAGCGCGTTCGCAGCGCGCGCCTTCACCACGGCGGCGGCAATGCGGCGCGAGTTCTTCATCTCCCCGTAGAGGTAAAACACGTCGGAGAGCCGTTCTTCGTCGTAGGTGTTCACCACGTCGGCGGCCGTCATGCCGGCGCGGCCGTTCATGCGCATGTCCAGCGGGGCTTCGAAACGGAAGGAGAAGCCGCGCGCTTCGTCGTCGAAGTGGTGGCTCGACACGCCGAGGTCCGCCAGTATGCCGTCCACGCTGTCCACGCCGTAGTAGCGCATCCAGTTTGTGAGGTAGCGGAAGTTGCTCCTCACGAAGGTGAAGCGCGTGTCGCCTTCGGGCACGTTCTGTTCGGCATCGGCGTCTTGGTCGAAGCTGTAGAGATGTCCGTCGGCGCCGAGTCGGCGGAGAATCTCGCGGCTGTGGCCGCCGCCGCCGAAGGTAACGTCGACGTAGTTGCCGTCGGGCCGAATGTTGAGGCCGTCGACGGTTTCGTTCAGAAGCACTGGAATGTGGTACATGGTGTGCCGGGGATGAAAGTGGATGTTGAATTTTTGGGGAGAGAAACTGCTGTGCTCCGCCGCGCCGTGTTGCTGCTGTTCGTCAGCGAAGAGGCTATATATAATAATGGGTGTGGAGCGTACGGATTACTGGATGCACTCCTTATTATATATAGCTATGGCAGACTTGCGCCTATGGATTCACAAGTCTGCTATGGGGTCGGGAGCCTGAAGGGGGGCGAGGAGCTGGCCGAACGATTGTGCCAGTTCGTCGTCCGAAGGAAATTCGCTTTGCATCACCTCCTGTGCCCAGAGTTCCACGCGGTCGTCGAGCCCGATGAAACACACGGCGGCGTTCATGCTGCAAGCTGCGGCGAGGCGTCGTGGAAGGAGCATGCGCCCGCTTGCGTCGAGCTGCACGGTGTGGGCTTCTGCCATGAACTTGCGGAAGAGCATGGCCTGGCGGGCGTCCCACGCGTTGAGTGAGCGCTTCACGCGCGCCACTTCCGCTTGCCACACGCTCAGGGGGTAGACCACGAGGCAGGGTTGGTAGAGGTCGCGTCGAACCACCAATTGTGCGTCCGGCACCATGAGTTGGCGCCGGTATTCAGAGGGGAAGAACACGCGTCCTTTCTCGTCGAGTTTGGCTTCGATGGTTCCTGCGAATGTCATTACAGTTTCTTAGAGTTTCCAAAAGTACGGATTTTCCCCCACATTTCCCCACCGCACTACACTTTTTTCTTTTTAGCCTCCATAAAAGCCTTAACGGTGGCTGCATAAAGCGTTGCCAATCAGCGGCTCGAAGCGGTGTGGGGAAGGGTGGGGAGGGAGTTGACAAATGCGCACGGCGTGAAGCGTTTTGGGGTAATGCGCATGGGGCGCCAGCGCATGGAGGTCAAGACTCCAGTCTTGACTGCTCTACACGGCGGTCACGGACCGTTCTTCGTGGCTTCGCTTTGTATTTTTCGCACTCAACTGTCAAGACTGGAGTCTTGACCTCCATGCGCTTCGCCCCAAGTGCTTGCGTTGCCTTTGCTTGCTACGTTTAACCAAATTAAGCAACCGTTAATTTTGTGACTAAATATTGACAACGCCATTGCTCAAACTAGAAAAAACAAAGCCCCTTTTTCAGTGCCGCAAGCACCGTTTTCAAACTTTTAGGCAATTCATAAAAACTCCAAGGCGGCTCAAAAAAATTCCAAGGCAGCAAATTTTTCCTCAATGCCTTGGAATTTTTCCTCCGATAGGCGGCGTTTTGGCTCTAAAGTGGCCGCTTTTAGTCTTAATGTGTAAAGAAATGCGCGAATAATGGAATAACGTGCGAAATGATGAATTTCGCCACGCGCTGAGAATTGCGTATTTCCGAGCGACCGGGCAGCTGGTGATTTCTACGCGATTCTCAGTGTTAAAATTGGGCTGGAGTGACAATGTAAAATGTAAGAAATGAACTCGAGCGTTTATTCAGGCGCCATTTGCGGGCGAAGCGCATGGAGGTCAAGACTCCAGTCTTGACTGCTCTACACGGCGGTCACGGACCGTTCTTCGTGGCTTCGCTTTGTATTCTTCGCGCTCAACAGTCAAGACGGGAGTCTTGACCTCCATGCGCTTCGCACCCAAAATTCGTGCAAGTCGTTTTTCCCGCATTCGGTTTCCGCCTCCCGCCCCTCCCGCATTTGTTCATCCAAACCCTTTTGCGTAACTTTGAACACGGTGAAAGGCGGAAGCCCCAAGCGTGTGTACTTTTTCCGTCCTTGCCCCTTACGTTCAACCTCCTATTTCCCCACAGCCCATGACAGCGACCCTCATCATTCTTGCCCTCTCTGCCGTGCTCTTCGTGAGCGGACGGCTGCGCAGCGACCTTGTAGCCATTCTTTCCGCCCTTGCCCTCGTGCTATGCGGCGTGCTCACCCCCGAAGAAGCCCTGGCAGGCTTCTCCAATCCCATCGTGGTGATGATGGCCGGACTCTTCATAGTGGGCGGAGGCATCTTCAGCACCGGACTCGCCGCGCGCGTAGGTTCCGGCATACTCTCCATGGCAGGAAAGAACGAAACGCGCCTCTTCGTGCTCCTCATGCTCACCACCGCCGGCGTGGGGGCCTTCGTGAGCAACACCGGCACCGTGGCACTCATGCTCCCCATAGTGGTCAGTCTTGCCCGCGGCGCCGGACTCAAGTCGTCGCGCCTGCTCATGCCCCTTGCCTTTGCCGGCAGCATGGGCGGCATGCTCACCCTCATCGGTACGCCGCCCAACCTCATCGTGCGCGACGTGCTCGTTTCGGCAGGCTACGAACCCCTCTCCTTCTTCTCCTTCACCCCCGTGGGCATCATCTGCATAGCCGTAGGCATCGTGGTGCTCATTCCCCTCAGCCGCCGTTTTCTCAACGGACAGAAAGCCACCACTTCCACCGGCAACGGCAAAACGCTCGAAGAACTTGCCCGCGAGTACCGCATTGGCGAAGGCGTGCAGGCGGTGAGCGTGGGCGCAGCTTCGCCCATGGCGGGACGTTCGCTCGGCGAACTCGACGTGAACGGGCGCTACGGCGTCACCGTCATTGAGGTGCGCCACCACACGTCGAAGGGTTCCGCACCGCTCGGCCGTGTGGAACAGCGTGCGCTTGCCGACACCCGCATAGAAGCCGGCGACGTGCTCTGCCTGAGCGGCGCACCCGAAAGCGTGGCGCTCGTGGTGGCGGAAAACGGACTCAAGAAAGTGAAGGACAACGGAAAGCGCAAAATGGAATTCTACGATGTGGGCATGGCGGAGATACTCCTCATGAGCACCTCCACCCTTGCCCGCCGCACCGTGGTGGAAGCCGACTTCCGGCGCAAGTATGGCCTTAACGTGCTCGGCATTCGCCGCCACAACACCATCATCACCGACAACATGAAGAACCACAAGCTCCACTCCGGCGACATCCTCCTCGTGCAGGGGCCGTGGGACAACATCGGTCGCCTCTCCTCTGCCGACGGCACCGACTTCGTGGTGATAGGCCGCCCGCAGGACCAACTCGAGCGTGTCACCCTCGACTACAAAGCCCCCGTGGCCGCCCTCATCATGCTTCTCATGGTAGCCGCCATGGCGTTCGACTTCATCCCCATAGCCCCCGTCACCGCCGTCATCCTTGCAGCTGCTGCCATGGTGCTCACGGGATGCGTGAGAGGCATGGAGCGCGCCTACAAGACCATCAACTGGGAAAGCATCATACTCTTCGGCGCCATGCTCCCCATGTCCACCGCGCTGGAGAAGACCGGCGCGTCGGAACTCATCTCGCAAGGCCTCGTACATGCCGTGGGCGGAATGGGTCCCACCGCCCTTCTGGCGGCCATCTACATCGGCACGTCGCTCCTCACGTTCTTCATATCCAACACCGTCACCGCCGTGCTCATGGCACCCATTGCCCTCCAGGCAGCCACGGCAGAAGGCATGAGCGCCGTGCCCGTGCTCATGGCAGTCACCGTGGCGGCAAGCATGTGTTTCGCCTCGCCTTTCTCCACTCCGCCCAATGCTCTCGTCATGTCGGCAGGCGGCTACAAACCCATCGACTACGTGAAGGTGGGCCTTCCGCTGCAAGTGGCCATCGGAGTAGTCATGGTCATCGTGCTGCCCCTGATTTTCTGATCTCTCTTTTATACCTCCACAAAACCCCATGCTATCACCCCTATATAATAATGAGCAACTCGTAGAAGCCGGTTGCGACGAAGCCGGACGCGGTTGCCTCGCCGGCAGCGTGTATGCCGCCGCCGTAATCTTCCCGCCCGACTACGAAAACCCGCGGCTCAACGACTCCAAGCAGCTCACCGCCAAACGCCGCTATGCACTGCGCGAGGAAATAGAGCGCGACGCCCTCGCTTGGGCAGTGGGCATCGTCACGCCCGAAGAGATTGACCACATCAACATACTCAACGCCTCCATCCTTGCCATGCACCGTGCGCTGGACCAGCTGGAGGTGAGGCCGCAGTTTGTCATTGTCGACGGCAACCGCTTCAAGCCTTATGCCGACATTCCGCACCAGACCATAGTGAAAGGCGACGGCAAATATCTCTCCATAGCCGCCGCCTCCATCCTCGCCAAGACCTACCGCGACGACTACATGCACCGCCTCCACGAGGAATATCCCTTCTACGCCTGGGATCGCAACGCCGGTTATCCCACCAAGGCACACCGCGAAGGCATAGCCCTCCACGGCCTCTCGCCCTACCACCGCCGCTCCTTCGCCGGCCTCGGTGAGCAGCAGTTGCCCTTTGAAGGGGAACTTTAAGTGGCGATGGGCGCGCGCATGGGGCGATAGCGCATGACCCGCGCATGGGGGCGATAGCGCATGGGGGTCAAGACTCCAGTCTTGACTGCTCTACACGGCTTTACGGAGGTTTTTGCGTGTTTTCTTATATACTTCGCGCTTATCAGTCAAGACTGGAGTCTTGACCCCCATGCGCTTCGCCCACGATTCTCACCCTTAGTGTCCTTCAATTCTACATACTGAAGAAAAACTTTGGCTTTTCTTCGCTCTTCGCTCACCTTGAGCACTTTTGCTACGCCAAAGTAGGCTGCGGTTCGGAAGAGCAAAGAAAAACTTTGGCTTTTCTTCGCTCTTCGCTCACCTTGCACTACTTTTGCACCATAATTCAAAAAAATCATGCAAAAGAACTTGGTAATCGTCGAGTCGCCCGCCAAAGCGAAGACCATCGAGAAGTTCCTCGGTGCCGACTATATAGTGATGTCGAGCTTCGGACACATCCGTGACCTGAAGAAGAAAAACTTTGGCGTCGACCTCGAAACGTTTGAACCCCAGTACGAAATTCCCGCCGACAAGAAACACGTTGTGGCCGACCTCCGCGCACAAGCCAAGAAGAGCGAAACGGTGTGGCTCGCATCCGATGAGGACCGCGAAGGAGAAGCCATCTCATGGCACCTCGCCGAAGTGCTCGGACTCGACCCTGCCACCACGCAGCGCATTGTGTTCCACGAAATCACGGAGCCTGCCATCCGTTCTGCCATTGAGCATCCGCGCCACATCGACCTCAACCTCGTCGACGCACAGCAGGCACGTCGCGTGCTCGACCGTCTCGTAGGTTTCAAGCTCTCCCCCGTGCTCTGGCGCCGCGTGCGTCCCAGTCTTTCCGCCGGTCGCGTGCAGAGCGTGGCCGTGCGCCTCATCGTGGAGCGCGAGCGCGAAATCCAGGCATTCACCCCCACATCGGCTTTCCGCCTTACGGCCTTCTTCAGCGTGCCCGCAGCCGACGGCACGTGCGCCACGCTCAAAGCTGAACTCAACAAGCGCTTCGCCACCGAGGCAGAGGCACAGGCATTCCTCGAAGCTTGCCGCACGGCACGCTTCACCATCACCGACATTGCCACCCGCCCTGCAAAGCGCACACCCGCCCCTCCCTTCACCACTTCCACCCTCCAACAGGAAGCCGCACGCAAGCTTTCCTACCCCGTGGCCATGACCATGCGCATTGCACAGAGCCTCTACGAGGCCGGACTCATCACCTACATGCGTACCGACTCGCTGAATCTCTCCGACATGTGTCTCAACAGTTGCGGACCCGTCATCACCCAAACGATGGGAGCTGCCTACCACAAGCGCCGCACCTACCACACCCACTCCAAAGGAGCGCAGGAAGCCCACGAAGCCATCCGCCCCACCGACATGAGCCGAAGCACCATAAGCGGCACCGCACAGGAGAAGCGACTCTACGAACTCATATGGAAACGCACCATCGCCTGCCAAATGGCCGATGCACAGCTTGAGCGCACCACCGTCACCATCAACGTGGAAGGACGCAACGAAACCTTCGCCGCAGAAGGCGAAGTGGTGAAGTTCGACGGTTTCCTCCGCGTATACCGCGAGAGCAACGGCGACGACGACAACAACCAGGCTGAAGGTTCCACCCTCCTTCCCCCCATGACCAACGGCGAAGAGCTTCAGCGCACCGAAATCATCGCACAGCAGCGCTTCACCCAGCAGCCCCCGCGCTACACCGAAGCCTCACTCGTGCACAAACTCGAAGAACTCGGCATAGGCCGTCCCTCTACCTACGCCGCCACCATCTCTGCCATCCAGCAGCGCCAGTATGTAGCCAAAGGTGAAAAGGAAGGCACACCCCGCGCCTACACGCAAATCAAGCTCGGCACCGACGGACAGATTGCCGCCGAAACGCTCAGCGAGAACGTAGGCTCCGACCGCGGCAAACTCGTGCCTACCGACACCGGCACCGTGGTCAACGACTTCCTCCTCCAGTATTTCCCCGAAATCATGGACTACAACTTCACCGCCAACGTGGAGAAGGAGTTCGACGAAGTGGCTGAAGGAAAACTCAACTGGACGTCGCTCATCAGCAATTTCTATAAAAACTTCGAGCCCCAGGTGGAACGCACGCTCAACGAAAAGAGCGAGCGCCGCGTGGGCGAACGCCTCCTCGGCAACGACCCCGCCACGGGCGAACCCGTGAGCGTGAAGATAGGCCGCTTCGGTCCCGTGGCACAGCTCGGCACACCGAGCGACGACAAGAAGCCCCGCTTCGCCAACCTCGCCCACGGACAGAGCATAGAGACCATCACCCTCGAAGAAGCCCTCGAACTCTTCAAACTGCCCAAGACGCTCGGCGAGTTTGAAGACCTCCCCGTGGTGGTCAACACCGGCCGCTTCGGTCCCTATGTGCAGCACAACAAGAAGTACGCGAGCATACCCAAAGGCATGGACCCGATGGACGTGACGCTCGAGGAAGCCATACAAATCATCAAGGACAAGCGCGAAGCCGAGGAGAAGAGCCACCTCAAACTCTTCCCCGAAGATCCCGACCTCGAAGTGCGCAACGGACGATGGGGCCCCTACATCATCTACAAGAAGAAGAACTACAAGATACCCAAAGCCGACGCCGAGCGCGCAGCAAGTCTCACCGCCGAGGAGTGCTACGCCATCATAAAGAACGACGCGCCGCGCAAGACCGCGTCCGCCGCACGCACCACCCGTGCCAAAACGGCGCGCAAAGCAAAGTGATTAAGTTCTGAAGTTTCGGGTTGAAACGAGAACGGGCTGAAAGCCCAAAAGCGCCTAGCCCAGGGCAACGCCCTGGGTGAAAGATGTAGCGAGAATGCGCCCTGAAAGGGCAAAAGCATTCCTGAACATCACACGCTTTTGCCCTTTCAGGGCGCAAAGCCGCAGATAATCGCTACCTAGGGCGTTGCCCTGGGCTAGGCGCTAACTGGCCTTTCAGACCGTCCCCCCCTAAATCAGAAACTTGAATTAAGTTCCGCGGATAAATAATCTGCTTCGGAGTTCAGGCGGTGTTTTTCCGTTTAAATTCCGTTTGAGTAATAAAGCTTATGAAAAGCATCATCCTGGCAGGCTACATGTGCGTAGGCAAGACCACCGTGGGCAAAGACCTCGCACGAAGGCTCAACTGCACTTTCTACGACCTCGATTGGTACATCGAAGAGCGGTTCCACACCACCGTGTCCGCCATCTTCGCCGAAAGGGGAGAGGAAGCCTTCCGCGACCTCGAGCGCCGCATGCTCCACGAAGTGGCAGAGTTCGAAAACATCGTGCTCTCCTGCGGAGGAGGCACGCCTTGCTACTTCGACAACATGGACTACATGAACCGCACCGGCCATGTGTTCTACCTCAAAGCCTCCACCGACACCATACTCCGCCACCTCGCCATGAGCCGCGGCGAAAGACCCCTCCTTAAAGGCAAGTCGCCCGAAGAACTGCGCCAGTTCGTAGCCGCACAGCTCGCCGAGCGCGAACCCTTCTATGCCAAGGCACAACACGAAATCGACGTCGACGTGCTCGACTCGTTTGAAAAGATAGGCGAAGTGTCCGAGCAGATTATAGGCTGCCTGGAAACGGATAAAGAACTGAAGTCTAGGATTTAAATGAGAACGGGCTGAAAGCCCAAAAGCGACTAGTCCAGGGCAACGCCCAGGGTAAGCCCGACCAACGGCAATGCGCCCTGAAAGGGCAAAAGCGTAATATCGTTGCCTTGAATTCTTTATCACTACAAATACAATCCCCGCACATCAACCCATTCTACACACGTTACACATGCGAAAATGGAGAATTGAAGATTCCGAAGAACTCTACAACATAAAAGGTTGGGGAGTGAACTACTTCGGCATAAACGAAAAAGGCCACGCCTACGTGGCACCCCGCAAAGACGGAGTGAAAGTAGACCTCAAGGAAGTGGTGGACGAACTCAACTCAAGAGACATCACCGCTCCCGTACTTCTGCGTTTCCCCGACATCCTCGACAACCGCATTGAAAAGACTTCGGAGTGTTTCAACATCGCCGCGAAGGAATACGACTACAAGGCAGAGCACTTCATCATCTACCCCATCAAGGTAAACCAAATGCGTCCCGTGGTAGAGGAAATCATCAGCCACGGAAAGAAGTACAACCTTGGTCTCGAAGCAGGCTCGAAACCCGAACTCCACGCTGTCCTTGCCACCAACATGGACTCCGACAGCCTTATCATCTGCAACGGCCATAAGGACCAGAACTTCATAGAACTCGCGCTGCTCGGACAGAAGATGGGCAAGCGTGTGTTTCTCGTTGTGGAAAAGCTTCCCGAACTCATCACCATAGCCCGCACCGCCGAAAAGCTCGGCGTGCGTCCCAACCTCGGCATACGCATCAAGCTCGCCGCCTCAGGCACCGGCAAATGGCAGGAAAGCGGCGGCGACGCCTCCAAGTTCGGTCTCAACTCCACCGAACTGCTCAATGCGCTCCGCAAACTCGACGAAATGGGCATGCACGACTGCTTGAAGCTCATCCATTTCCACATCGGTTCGCAGATTACCAAGATACGCCGCATCTCCACCGCGCTGCGCGAAGCGGCACAGTTCTATGTGCAGCTCCACGCCCTCGGGTTCAACATTGAGTTCGTCGACTGCGGAGGCGGCCTCGGCGTGGACTACGACGGCACGCGCTCCAGCAACTCCGAAAGCTCCGTAAACTACTCCATCCAGGAATACGTGAACGACTGCGTCTACACCTTTGTTGACGCCGCCAACAAAAACGGCATTCCGCACCCCAACCTCATCACCGAGGGCGGACGCTCGCTCACCGCACACCATTCCGTGCTCATCCTCGACGTGCTCGAGAGTGTGAGCATGCCCCATATGAGCGAGGACTTCCATCCTTCCGAGACCGACCACCAGCTCGTGCACGACCTCACCGAAATCTGGGACAAACTCTCGCCCCGCTCCATGCTCGAGGACTGGCACGACGCGCAGGACATCCGCGACGAGGCGCTCGACCTCTTCCGCCACGGCATCATCGACCTCAAGACGCGAGCCCAGATAGAGAGCCTCTACTGGAGCATCACCCACGAGATAAGCGAACTCGCCCATCACCAGAAGCACGTGCCCGACGAACTCCGCACGCTCGACAAGATGATGGCCGACAAGTACTTCTGCAACTTCTCCCTCTTCCAGTCGCTTCCCGACTCATGGGGCATTGACCAGCTCTTCCCCATCATGCCCATTGAGCGCCTCAACGAGAAGCCCACGCAGAGCGCCACGCTGCAGGACATCACCTGCGACTCCGACGGTAAGATATCCGCCTACGTCAACTACAACCAGCAGACGTCCTACCTTCCCCTCCACACTTTCCACGAAGGCGAGCACTACTACATCGGCGTGTTTCTCGTGGGAGCCTACCAGGAGATTCTCGGCAACATGCACAACCTCTTCGGCGACACCAATGCCGTTCACGTCACCGTCGACGAAGACAGCTACTCCATAGACAAGACCATCGACGGCGAAACCGTTGCCGACGTGCTCGAATACGTGCAGTACGACCCCAAGCGCCTCGTGCGCCGCCTCGAGTCGTGGGTGAGCAAAGCCGTCAAGGAAGGCAAAATCACCAACGAGGAAGGAAAGGAATTCATCTCCAACTACCGCTCCGGCCTCTACGGCTACACTTATCTTGAATAAAACCTCTTGGATGTTTTATTCCGATGATGTTTTGGGCGTCAGCGCATGGGGGCGACGTTCCCCAAACGTCACGCTCTACACGACCCACGCAGTAGCTTTTGCGTTGCTTCACTTCATTTAGAACATTGCATAAACCGAAAACCCCGCAAAGAGTGACGTTCACTCTTCGCGGGGTTTTCGGCATTTATGAAGCCTGGGCTAAATATACCGCCAACTTCAATAGTCAATCTCGTTGTTCACCATCTTCTCCGTGCTCCACGGCGCGGGGCTTCCGCCGAGATATTTGTGGAACCACTCGAGGTGAGCATTGTAGTAGAGCGGCATGGAGTTGAGGTTGCTCGGCCAGTGGCCGTCGTTTGTTAGCACGATGAGGCGCGAGGGCACGCCGAGCGTTTGAAGCGCAGAGAAGTACTGGAGCCCCTGCGTGTAGGGCACACGGTAGTCCTTCTCGCCCGTAATGACGAGCGTCGGCGTGGAAAAGTTCTTCACGTAGCTCGAAGGAGAATACTTCTCGTAGAGCGGAGAGTTCCACGGCTGACCCTGAAGGTCGAAGTTGGGAAACCAAAGTTCCTCCGTGGCGCCCCAAAACGACTTCGTGTCGTAGATGCCCATCATGGAAGCCAGACACTTGAAACGCTTCGTCTGCGCCTGAAGCCAGTTCATCATATAGCCGCCGTAGCTCCAGCCCATGGCGCCCATGCGCGTGGAGTCGACATAAGGCAGAGCGGCAAGGGCGTCGGTCACCTTCATCACGTCCTCAAAGGGCGCTCCGCCCCAAGCGCCGGAAATGGCACGGCAAAATGCCTGTCCGCGACCCGTGGAACCGTGGGGATTGGGATACGCCACCACATAGCCCGCTCCAGGATATACCTGCCAGTCGCCGCGGAAGGAATTCATCCACTGCATCTGCGGTCCGCCGTGCACATTGAGCACGAGGGGATATTTACGCGTGGGGTCGAAGTCGTGTGGCTTCACAATGAACACCTGCACCTTATCGCCGTTGGCGCCTTCTACCCACATCGTTTCGCTCGGACGGATGTCCACTTCCGCTTCCAGCGCACTGTTGAGGAAGGTGAGCTGCTTCTCGTTTTCCACTTTGGCGAGCGAGCGGCGGCCGCCCTTCTGCGCATTGGCTTGCTTGAGCGCATGGGCAAGCTGCTGCCGATAGAGTGCGGAGGGTTTTCCCGTGGTGCTGTAGGTGAAGTAGACGTAGCCGCGGTTGTCGAAGTCGAACTCCGAAATGGCGCGGTTCGTGAGTACGGGCACAATATCCTTTTGCGCGATGTCCACACGGTAGAGCGGCTGCGCGCCTTCCTCTTCGGCGAGGAAGTAGAGGCTCTTCGAGTCCGCCGCCCATTTGTAGCCGTCCACCCAGTTGTTGAAATCTTCCGTCAGCACCTGCGTCGTCTTGCTCTTTCGGTCGTAAAGGGCAAGGCGGAAGCGGTCCGACTCATAGCCAGGCACACGCTGCATGCGGTAGGCAATGTAACGGCCGTCGGGCGAATAGGAAGGCGAACCGTCCCAGGCTTTGTTCTCCGCCGTGATGTTTTCCGCCGTTCCGCCTTCTACCGGTACGATGAAGAGGTCGGAATTGGTGCTGGCTTCGGGGTGCGCGCCGCGTTTGGAAGCGTAGCAAATCTCGCGGCTGTCGGGCGAGAAGGCATATACGGCACCGCCGAGCGAGAAGAGCAGTTCTTCCGTGCCCGGCGTGAGGTCGCGGTAGGTCTGGCGCTGCGTGTCGAACACGATGAGGTGGGTGTAGAGTCCGTCGGTGTAGTCCGCCCAATGGCGGTAGAGCAAACTGTCCGCAAGGTGTGCCTGCACGGGACCTTCGGCACGGCGCTTGATCCACGCGGCATTTTTCTCTCCGTCGGCTCCCAGTTCGGGACGGACGCGTGCCGTGAAGGCAATGTAGCGTCCGTCGGGCGAAACCACCGGGGCGTCAATGCCCAGCGCATAGTCCGTAAGCTGCGTGCGCTGCTTGTCGGCAAGCGAGTAGGCAAACACCTGCGACTTGCCGTCGACCGTGGCGGTGAAATAGAGCCGCTTGCCGTCCTCAGCCCAAACGGCACCGCTGCTCTTGCCGTCGGCAGAGATGTTTTCCACCGCGCTGCCGTCGGTGTTCATGAGGTAAACGTCGGTAGTCGACTTGTGCTCCTTCAGATTGGAAGCGCCGCTCGTGTAGGAAAGTTGCTTCCCGTCGGGCGACACGCTGATGGCGTACACGCTTTTCACGCGGTAGAGGTCTTCTATGGTGAACGCGCGCTTTTGGGCACAGGCGGTAGAGGCTATGCCTGCACAAAGGGCTGCGGTGAGTAGGGTTTTGTTCATAGTAGATGCGTTTAGTATGTGGTTACCCTTTAAAAAGAGCCAAGCACGCCTTTTCTTGGAAGTAAGGCTTGCTTGGCGCTTTGTATTTGTTAGGAGATAGAACTCACGCAAGCGAGGATTAGCTTACGCGGTTGAGCTTCTTGATGATGCTGAAGATGAAGAGCGCTGCCACGAGGCAGATGACCATGAGCGTTCCCCATACAACGGGAAGCGGCATGTCCCACATGTGGCCGGGGATGGACACAAGCTTGTTGCCGAGTGCGGTGGCTACGAACCATCCGCCCATAATCATACCCTTATACTTGGGAGGCGCAACCTTCGACACGAAGGAAATGCCGATGGGGGAGAGGAGAAGTTCGGCAAAGGTGAGGATGAGGTAGGTGGACACGAGGAGGTTCGGTGTCACGTCGGCCACATGGTTGGGGTGGTCAGTGGCGGGAAGACCGATGCTGGAAACCGTCATGAGGAGATAGGCTCCTGCTGCCACGAGCATACCGAGACCGATTTTCACCGGAGCCTTGGGCTCCTTGCCGATGCGTCCGAGCCATCCGAAGAGGGCGATGCTCACCGGAGTTAGGGCTACTACGAAGCAGGGGTTGAACTGCTGGAAGATGGGAGCGTCGATGGTTACCACGTCATTGCCGCTGGTAAGGTAAGTATATACGAGAATGGCAGCGGGAACCAAGATGAGTGCCACATTGGTCAGTTTGCTTGTGAGGGAAGCACCCTTGCTTGAAGAGAGAAGGCCGCAGATGCCGAACACCATGAAGATGCACCACACGAGGTTGAGCACGCTGAACTCCATGCCCGTGATGCCCGTGGCGCTGCGTGCCGTAAACTCGTCGGCGAACCATGTCAGCGTAAGGCCGTTCTGGTGGAATGCCATCCAGAAGAAGATGACTACGGCAAACACAAGGCAGAGGCAGATGATGCGTTCCTTCGTTTCGGCGGGACTCATTTCTTCTTCAGCCTTTTCCAAGGGGTTGTCGCTCTTCTTGTTGACGGTGAGTACCTGCTGGTAGGTTTTCTTGCCGAGGAAGTAGATGAACATGGACACAACCACCGAAGCGCAGGCTACAGCAAAGGCAAAGTGGTAGGAATCGGCATGGGAGTAGTTGAGGTCGTTCTGCGCCCATGCCATGATGCGGGTGGCGGCGGTGGGAGCGAAGAGCGCACCGATGTTGATGGCCATGTAGAAAAGGGAGAAGCCGGAATCGCGGTGCTGGGCATACTTGGGGTCGTTGTAGAGGTCGCCCACCATCACCTGAAGGTTGCCCTTGAAGAATCCGGTGCCGAGGCTCACGAGAAGGAGCGCGGCGCCCATGGCGGCGATGGCCACAGTGCCTCTGCCGAGGGGCACGGAGAGGAGAAGGTAGCCGAGGAACATGATGCTGATGCCCAGGATGACCATCTTGTTGTAGCCCCATTTGTCGGCGGCCATACCGCCGAAGAGGGGAAGGAAGTAGACTGCCGTGAGGAACCAGGTGTAGATTTCCGACGCCATGCCGGCGGCGAAACCGAAGTTCTCACCGAGGAAGAGAGCGAACACGGCGAGCATGGTGTAGTAGCCGAATCGTTCACCCGTGTTGGCCAAAGCCAAGGTCCAAAGACCTTTCGGTTGGTTTTCGAACATAGTGTGTAAGGTTTTTATTTGTGATTATTGTTTCTTTTCCTGTGGTTGCGATGCTGCAAGCTCGTCGCGGAGGAAGCGCGAGGTGTAGCCCACGCCGCTTTCGGCGAGCGCTTCGGGCGTGCCGGCGAAGAGGAGCGTGCCGCCGCCGCGTCCGCCTTCGGGTCCCATGTCGATGAGATAGTCGCACACTTTTATCACGTCGAGGTTGTGCTCGATGACGATGACCGTGTTGCCGCGCTCCACAAGGCGCTGGAGCACGTCCATCAGCACGCGGATGTCCTCGAAGTGAAGACCCGTGGTGGGTTCGTCAAGGATGTAGACGGTCTGGCCGGTGTCGCGCTTGGAAAGTTCGGTGGCAAGCTTCACGCGCTGGCTTTCGCCGCCCGAGAGCGTGGTGGAACTTTGTCCGAGCTTGATGTAGCCCAGTCCCACTTCCTGCAGCACTTTTATCTTATGGAGAATGGCGGGCACGTTCTCGAAGAACTCCACGGCTTGGTTGATGGTCATGTCGAGAATGTCGGCAATGCTCTTTCCCTTGAAACGCACTTCGAGCGTCTCGTGATTGTAGCGCTTGCCGTGGCAGGCTTCGCAGGGCACATACACGTCGGGAAGGAAATTCATCTCGATGGTCTTGTAGCCGTTGCCCTTGCACGTCTCGCAGCGGCCGCCTTTCACGTTGAAACTGAAGCGCCCGGGCTTGTAGCCGCGTATCTTGGCTTCGGGGAGATTCACGAAGAGCGCGCGTATGTCGGAAAACACGCCGGTGTAGGTGGCGGGATTCGAACGCGGCGTGCGGCCGAGCGGACTCTGGTCCACTGCCACCACTTTGTCTACGCATTCAAGACCTTCTATGCGCTCATAGGCGAGGGGGTCGCGCAGCGAGTGGTAGAAGTGCTGGGAGAGGATGGGGAGAAGCGTGTCGTTGATGAGGGTAGACTTTCCGCTTCCGCTCACGCCTGTCACGCCGATGAGCGTGCCTAGGGGAAAGCTGACGTCCACGCCTTTTAGATTGTTGCCTTTAGCGCCTATTATGCGCAGCACGTCGCCGTTTCCCTTTCGCCTCGTGGCAGGTACGGCTATGGCTCGCTTGCCGTTGAGGTATTGCGAGGTGAGGGTGTCCTTGCGCAGCATTTGGGCGGGCGTACCTTCGAAGACTACTTCGCCGCCGAGGCGTCCGGCTTTGGGACCCATGTCCACGATGTAGTCGGCAGCGAGCATCATGTCCTTGTCGTGCTCCACTACCACCACGGTGTTGCCAAGGTCGCGCAAGCGTTTGAGCGAGTCGATGAGGCGCACGTTGTCGCGCTGGTGAAGGCCGATGCTGGGTTCGTCGAGAATGTAGAGCACGTTCACCAACTGCGAACCGATTTGCGTGGCAAGACGGATGCGCTGGCTTTCGCCGCCGGAGAGTGTCATGCTCGAACGCGAGAGGGAGAGGTAGTCGAGTCCCACATCAAGAAGAAACTTGAGGCGGGTGAGGAGTTCCTTGAGTATTTCGTGTGCCACGGCGCGGCTCTTGCTTTCGAGCTGAGGCTCCACTTGGCTGAGGAAGTCGTAGAGCTGGGCAATGTCCATCTCGCTCAGTTCGGCAATGGTCTTTCCGGCGAAACGGTAGGAGAGGGCTTCGCGGTTGAGGCGCGCTCCGTGGCATTCGGGGCAGACGGCGGTTTTGGAGAACTGTTCCGCCCAGCGCTGCGAGGCGGTGCTCATTTCGGAGTCGGCCATTTGGCGAATGTATTTCACGAGTCCGT
This sequence comes from Bacteroidaceae bacterium, assembly GCA_963649665.1. GTDB lineage: Bacteria > Bacteroidota > Bacteroidia > Bacteroidales > Bacteroidaceae > Alloprevotella. Next base: position 36,158 of record CAVJJO010000007.1, read on the forward strand.
CAAACTGCACGTAGCAGTCGTCGGTGGTGTGCGCCACCTTGGCGGGGATGCGCAGACGGTCGGCGCGGCCGTTGAATATCTCGTCCATCGCCTCTTCGGGAATGTCGGCAATGGGAGTGGTGAGTTCGCAGTCGTAGTCTTCGAGCACCGTCTGCACTTGCCAGAAGATGAGGGCGTTGCGGTATTTCCCCAAAGGGGCAAGACCGCCGGCTTTGATGGAGAGCGAAGGGTCGGGCACCACTTTCTCGCGGTCCATCACGCTGATGAACCCGAGCCCCTTGCATTTGGGACAGGCGCCCTGGGTGGAGTTGAACGAGAAGTTGTGGGGTGCGGGCTCGCGGTACGAAATGCCCGAGGCGGGGTCCATGAGCCGTTTGGAGTAGAAGCGAGCCTCGCCAGTGGAGGCGTTGAGGAGCATCATGAGGCCGTCGCCGGTGCGGAGGGTCTGTGCCACGCTTTTGCGCAGACGCTCGCCGTCCTTTTCCTGCACGAGAAGTTTGTCCACCACCACTTCTATGTCGTGGTTCTTGTAGCGGTCGAGTTTCATGCCCACGGCAATCTCGCGGAGTTCCCCGTCGACGCGCACCTGGAGGAAACCTTTGCGGCGCACGCTCTCGAAGAGTTCTTTGTAGTGGCCTTTTCGGGTGCGCACCAGGGGAGCGAGAAGGTACATCTTGCAGCCTTCGTAGGAGTTGAGAATGAGGTCCACTATTTTCTCTTCAGTGTATTTCACCATGCGCTCGCCGGAGGCATAGGAGTAGGCTTCGCCGGCGCGGGCGTAGAGAAGACGAAGAAAGTCGTAGATTTCGGTGACCGTTCCTACGGTGGAACGCGGATTCTTGTTGGTGGTTTTCTGCTCGATGCTGATTACGGGGCTAAGGCCGCTTATCTGGTCCACATCGGGGCGCTCCATGTTGTCGAGGAAGTTGCGGGCGTAGGCAGAGAAGGTGTCGATGTAGCGGCGCTGCCCTTCGGCGTAAAGGGTGTCGAAGGCGAGCGAACTTTTTCCTGAACCGCTGAGTCCCGTAATGACGCTCAGCGAATAGCGCGGAAGGGTGACGTCGACGTTCTTCAGGTTGTGTACGCGGGCACCGAGTATTTCTATTTTGTTTTCAGACATTGCGTTGGATATGCAGTGGGGTGGGGGAGGAGGAAGCGGACTTTCGGGCGGTGTGTTGTCCTTAATTTGTAGTAGAACCGCTTTCAGTGTAGCCGCGGAGCAGGCTGATTACCTTTTTGATGTGGTACTGGTGGCCGTCGGCGCCGCGTGCCTCAATGTGGAGGTAGTAGCCGCCGTCGGGCATGTCGTGTCCGCCGGAACGTCCGTCCCATCCGCCGTCGAGGTCGGTCCACTCGTAGAGTTTCTTGCCCCAGCGGCTGAACACTTGGGCGCGGAAGGAGATGATGCTGGTGTAGCCTTCTTTCACGCGGAACACGTCGTTCACCCCGTCGCCGTTGGGCGTGAAGGCATTCGGCACTTCAAGTTTCGACTCGCTTATGGTGAGCGTGAAGGGGGTGTCCATGGTGTACTGCACGGTGTCGGCATTCTCCACGAAGCTCACGATGAGCTCCACGGTGAACGAACCGCTTTGTGTGAAGTCGTACTCCGTGTTCTCCTCATAGCGGATGAGGAAGGGACTCGACTCCGTGCCGCGCGTGAACCGCCATTCGTAGAGGGCGGTGCGTGTGCCCACGTTCTCGGGCTGCGCCTTGAAGGTGACGTGAAGGGGTGCCGAGCCGTCGTAGGACGATTCTTCCACCTCCTGTCCGTCGGCATCGGTATAGACCATCACGGGGTTGGCGGTAGGCACGTCGCTCTGCGCACGGAGAGTCAGCGACTGCCCGAGGAAGAGGAAGAGAAATAAAACGGAAAGGGGTAGAATGCGTGTCATTGGTCAATCTTTTGTGCACTGCCGTGGTCAATGAGCAAGCAAACGGCAAGCATTGCTTTCGCCGTGCACATTATCAAAATGCGAAGATAGCGCAAACTTTGCGATTGGCAAACTTAGCAATATGCAAAAAACGGTTTCCGCAAAATTGCTGCACCGCATGGTGATGCCAATCATGCCAGCACATGGGGCTGACGTTTTCAACTGCTCATGGGGGTGAGGTTTTCAAAACCTCACGTTCTACACGGCAATTCAAAGCGAAGCGCATGGAGGCGAAGCGCATGGAGGCGAGAGCGCATGGAGGCGCCAGCGCATGGAGGTCAAGACTCCAGTCTTGACTGCTCTACACGGCTCCCTCTAATTACAATTTTCTCCCACAGAATTCACAGAATACACAGAAACAACTCGCTTGCTTGCTTTTTGAACACAAATTATCGTGAATTATCCACGAATTTTCATGAATTATTTTTTAGAACACTGAACTTGTGTGCCTTCTTTGTTCAATAAAAATTTATGATAATTCGCGGTTAATTCATGATAATTCGTGTTCCTCCCCCTCCGTCAAGACAAAGTCTTGACAGCTCTACACGGCCTCACAGAGGCTTCTGCGTGTCTTCCGTGTTCAATAAAATTCATGAATTATGAGCTTTCAGCTCGTCTTGTATATACCATCTTGTCTGAGTCAAGTTGGAACAATGTTGATTCCGATAAAGAAAAGACCCCTTTCTCTTCCCAAAACAAGAATACGGATAGTCCCATTTGGAACAACAATTCCTGGGGCGATGCAGACGAAGACTAAGCCTCATGGGTAATGCGTCGACTCTTTGAGTGGACCATTCAGCACAAAACCAAAGCCGCTCGCTGAAAGGATTCTACGTCCATTCAGCGAGCGGTTGCTTTTTATGCATAAAAAAAGGAAGAACAAAGACAATCTACGTTTTTGGATCAGCGTAAATGTTGTGGATATGCTTGGGACAACATCCTTGTCTTTGTTCTTCCGTGTTAATTGACGAATCACCATCCGTCAATAGAGTCTCTCATCTCTCTTGTCCAATCTGTAATATTATTACCATTAACCTAATTATTCATTACAATAAACGCCCATGGTCCCATTCGCAGGAACTTGCGCTCCGTTGCGGAAAGATGGGCGCCGAATCCGTGATGCTCACGCACCCCGTATCCTTTTCTTTACACTGCAAAGGTACGGGGCTTTTGCGTGTTCCCGCATCACATTTTGTACATTTCAACTTTACTTTTGTTCAAAAACTTTTTAGGGTTCTTCAAACGCTCTTCAAGTACTTTTCTAAGGCTCTTCAAGCTCAGAAAAGGGGAGTTGCAACTCGGGCATTCCGCCTTTCTGCATGCATTCGATGAGTTCGCTCGGCTTGCGGCCGAAGTAGGTTTGGCAGAAGCGGATGAAGTTGCTGGGCGAGGGAAATCCCGTTTTTGTCATCAGCCGTTTCACGTCCATTCCTGGCATTGCGGCATATTCGCGCACCTGCCAGGCCTTGCGTATCTGTATCCACTTGTGGGCTGGCATGCCGAACTCTTCCTTGAACCGTTTGTAGAAGTTGGTTCGGCACATGCCGACCGACTCTGCCAACTCGTCCACGGTGCTGATTGTTTCGAAGTTGTTGATTACCCGCGTGCGAAAACTCAACTGCTTGTTTACCAGCGGGCGGAAGAACGATACCACCTCTTCTGCCGTGTAGCACACGCAGATAAGGTAGAACACCTCAAGGCGCTTCACACGCGTGAGCCATGCCGACATGAGTCCGGCTTTCGTGAGGTCCACGATGTTTCTGCCCATATTGCGTATGAGCGGATGGATGGGAAGAATGGGGTTGTATTTGTCTTCGGTGAGTTTCGTTTCGCGAAACAGACCATTGATGTGCCGTTCACACTCGGGCAGAAAATTGGTAAACGTGTGAATAAGAATGCGTGTAGATTTTGTGGCGGTGATGCGAAGTTTAAGGTCGTAGGTGAGCATCATCATTTCACCGTCGGTGACCTCATACTTCTTCTTTCCGCTGAATTCCACTGTGACGTGGCCATTAATCACGAAAAAGAAATGGTTTTTACGGACGTCGCCGTCCACGATGGTCTCGCCTGTTTTCAGTTCGAAAATGCGGTAGCCGTCAAAGATGTTGTTGCGTTCCATGCGGAACTCCCTTGGAGTGCCTTTGGGGTACTGCGTCAACGTTTCAATAACAGCAAGATTGTATTCGTGCTTCCTGCTTGGCATGGATAGGGGTGTAAAGAAAAGATATTAGGGGCACAAAGGGATACGTCTCTGAATCTCCCTCGGCATTAAATTCTCATGCTTTGAAATCGGTGCAAAATTACGTATTAATCGTTTCCCTTTACGTATTGTTGCGCTTTTTCTTTCCTCTTCCTCCTTAAAAACGCTCGTTTTTGAAATTTGTTTGCAATTTGTAACGATATAGAGGTCGCTTATGCGCGCTAATGCGCTGCACATCAACCGCGTTGCGCTTGGAGATGAATATGTAAAAAGCCGACGTTGAAAGAGCTGTTTTAACATGCTGCGTAACTTCTTTTGTGGGTACAAGCGTTAGTGCGCAGCGCATGGAGGTCAAGACTCCCGTCTTGACAGCTCTACACGCCCTTTGCTACGCCCATGGGGTGATGTTTCAAAACGTTGCGCTCTACATCCTATTAGAAAGGCCCGATGCACGTACGTTCATTCCCCGATGTACGTACGTTCATTCCCCGATGTACGTACGTTCATAGCCCGATGCATGTACGTTCATTTTGTGATGAAGGTGTTTCGTAGCTTTTTGAGTTTGGGCGGACAAATAAAAAATACCCCATACGTGTTTGCCCGACTTTCGTCAATAGCAAGCGTATGGGGTATAGTTCTTTATTTCCAGTTCTTGTAGGGATTGGCGCGGAGCGAGGAGTTGTAGTAGCGGCGGTCGCCCGTCACCTCTTCGCCAAGGAAGGGGGCGCGCTCGTAGGCTTCGTCGGGAGCACCGAGCTCTACTTCCGCAATGACGAGACCTTCGTTGTCGCCGTAGAACTCGTCTACTTCGTAGGTGTGGTTGCCGATTGGCACGAGCCAACGCGTTTTGTCCACAATGCCGGGTTCGCAAAGGCGTAGCAGAGCGAGAGCCTCTTCTTGGGTGATGGCTTTCTCGAATTCGTAGCGCGAGAGTCCCCCGTCGAGCGACGGACCTTTTATGGTGAGGAATCCTTCCTCGTCGCGAAGTCGTACGCGCACGGTGCGTCCGCGTCCGCTGCATATGTAGCCTTGTATGATGTGGCTGTGGCTCGTGGAAAGTTCCTTGTAGGGACCTGTCACGAGAAATTTGCGTTCTATTTCTACTGCCATTATTAATAATGTGTGTTTGCCGTACTCTTCTTTTGCAAAAGGAAGATTCCTCTTGCGAAGCTTTGGGGCGTAAGCGCATGGAGGTCAAGACTGTAGTCTTGACTGCTCCGCCCATGGGGGTGACGTTTTCAAAACGTCACGGCCTCACGGAGGCTTCTGCGTGGCTGCGCCTTATGTTTTTGTGCTTATCAGTCAAGACGGGAGTCTTGCCCCCATGCGCTTCGCGTCAAAAAAAAATTGCTTGTGTTTCTTATATTACTTACGACAGTGCGTAGTAAGCAATCACTCCCAGCAAGGCAATGAGCAGCAGTGCGATGACTATTCCGCTCACTACGCGCTTGGCTTGACGTTCCTGTTTAGCTTCGAGGGCTTTTCTCTTGAGTTTCGTGGCATTGTTCATGGTCGTAATAATTTTAATGAGTGGTTTTGTTGGTTAGTCCTCCTTGTTGGCGTCCTGCTCGGAGAACTCCATAAGGTAGGCTTTTATGAAGCCGTCAATCTTGCCGTCCATCACGCCGTTCACGTCGCTCGTCTGGAATCCTGTGCGGTGGTCCTTCACGCGGCGGTCGTCGAATACGTACGAACGGATTTGGCTGCCCCATTCAATTTTCTTCTTTCCTGCCTCAATCTTGGCCTGGGCAGCCTTGCGCTTCTGCAAGGCGCGGTCGTAGAGTTGCGAACGCAGAAGGCGCATGGCATTCTCGCGGTTTTCGAGCTGCTTGCGGCTTTCGGTGTTCTCGATGAGGATTTCTTCTTCTTCGCCCGTGTCGGGGTCTTTATACATATAGCGGAGACGTACACCCGTTTCCACCTTGTTGACGTTCTGACCGCCGGCACCGCCCGAACGGAAGAGGTCCCAACTGATGCGTGAGGGGTCGACGTATACTTCTATGGTGTCGTCCACCAAGGGGGTGACAAACACGGAGGCGAACGACGTCATGCGTTTGCCTTGGGCGTTGTAGGGCGACACGCGCACAAGGCGGTGCACGCCGTTCTCGCTCTTGAGGTAACCATATGCCGAGTCGCCTTCAATCTCCATCGTCACCGTCTTAATGCCGGCTTCGTCGCCGTCCTGAAGGTGTGAGATGGTGCAGCGGTAGCCGTGGGCTTCGGCGTAGCGCATATACATGCGCATGAGCATCGATGCCCAGTCCTGGCTCTCGGTGCCGCCGGCGCCCGAGTTGATTTTCAGCACGCAGTCCATCGGGTCTTCCTCCTGGCGCAGCATGTTGCGGAGCTCGAGTTCTTCTATGGCGTCGGTGGTCTTGGCGTAGGCCGTGTCGACCTCTTCTTCTGTGACCATCTCTTCCTTATAGAAGTCGAAAGCCAGGGCGAGTTCGTCCACGAGGGTCTTCACCTCCTTGTATCCGTTGATCCACTTCTCCAGGCCCTTCACTTTTTTCATCTGTTCTTCGGCGCGCTTGGCATCGTCCCAGAAACCGGGGTCTTGTGTGCGCAGTTGCTCTTCTTCGAGCTGCATTTGTTTGGCGTCTATGTCGAGATAGCGGTGGAGGGCTTCCACGCGGTTTTGTGCGTCTTTGAGTTGGTCGGATGTAATCACGGGTTTCTGCTTTTTGAGTGAGTGTCGGAGAGTGAATGTGAATGTATGTCGTTTGCTTTTATCTCTTTGCCGAAGCTTGGTGGCGTGCCTCTGCGTCGGCGTAGAGTTTTTCAATCTGTTCGGCGTAGTGCTCGTACACCACGCGGCGGCGAACCTTCAGCGTGTTGGTCAGTTCGCCGTTCTCCATTGTGAACGGATCGGGGAGGAGTATGAAGTCCTTTATTTTCTCGTAGTGGGCGAGATCCTGCTGGAGGGTGTCGATGTGCTCGGCAAAGAAGCGGCGTATCTCCTCGTTGTGGCAAAGCGCGTTGCGGTTGTCGTAAGTGATGCCGTGGCGCTGTGCATATTCCTCCACCAGTTTATAGTTGGGCACGATGAGCGCGGCAACGAATTTGCGCTTGTCGGCCACGATGACGGCTTGGTCGAAGTAGCGGTCGAGCACAAGTTTCGACTCTATCATCTGCGGGGCGATGTATTTTCCGTTCGACGTTTTGAACAGATCCTTTATTCTCTCGCGAAGGAAGAGTTCGCCGTTCTTAAGATAACCGGCATCGCCCGTGTGGAACCAGCCGTCGGAGTCGATGGCCTCTTTCGTGGCCGACTCTCGCTTGTAGTAGCCCGGGGTGATGGTCTTTCCGCGGAGAAGAATCTCGTCGTTCTCGCCAAATTTTATTTCCAGCCCGTCTACAGGACGTCCCACGGAACCTGTGGAGGTGGGCATGCCGGGAATGTCGCACGACACCGTGGCAAGACTCTCCGTAAGGCCGTAGCCCACTACCATGTCGATGCCCGCAGCGTGAACAAACGTTTCCACCTGGGGCGAAACGGCAGCGCCGGCTGTTGGGAAGAAATTGGCGCGTTCCAGTCCGAGCGTCTTGCGAAGGAGGGCTATGATGGTTTTGTCGTAGAGTTTATATTGCAGCGTGAGCGCGATGGGGGCTTTCTTGCCTTTCGACTTGTAGTTCAGCCAGTAGCGTTTGCCCACTTCGAGCGCTTCGCTGATGAGTTTGCGTTCCATGAACGAGCCGTTGGTGAGCTTCTCAAGCACGGCCTGGTAAACTTTCTCCCAAAAGCGCGGCACGCTTGACATGCAGGTGGGGTGAACCTCCTGCATGGATTGCAGCACGTCGGCCGGACGAAGGTTGATACACTGCTGGGCGCCTTCCGTCAGGCCGAGGTAACACCAGGCACGTTCAAACACGTGGGTGAACGGAAGGAAGTTGAGAAACACGTCCTTCTCCGAGAGCGGAAGCACGAGGTCGTTCACGCGGAACCCTTCGTGATACTGTCCGTAGGTCAGCATCACACCTTTGCTCTGCCCCGTGGTGCCGGAGGTGTAGAGTATGTTGCAGAGGTCTTTGAAGTTTGCCTGCTTCTGGCGCACGGCATATTCGGCTTTCTCTTTTGTGAGGTCGCAGGCGAGTGCGCTGTCCACGAAGTCGTCGAGATATTCCGACACGTGATCCTTCGGGTCTTTCTTCACCGAGCGGTCGAAGATGACTATCTTTTCGAGGGAATGAGCCACGGAAATTACGCTGAATGCCGTGTCGTATTGTTCCTGTTCGCCCACGAAGAGCAGGCGGATGTGTGCGTCGTTGAGCATGTAGGTTACCTGTGCGGCACTGCTCGTGGCGTAGAACGGGATGGTCACCACGCGGATGCCGTAGGCACCGAAGTCAACGTACATCGTTTCGGGCTTGTTCTGCGAGAACACGGCAATGTTCTCCTGTACGTCCACGCCGTAGTGGAGCAGGGCGAGCGACACGCGCTGTACGCGGCGGGCAAACTCATTCCACGAAACGGGTATCCAGCAGTTCTTCGTGTAGTCGCGGTAGCTGAGGGCTGGACGGTCGGCATACTTCTTGGCTTGCTCCAGGATGAGCTTCGACAGGTGACAGTTGTTTTGCATAATGCTTTATTTTTCAATGGCAGATTCGGGCTTTGTCTTCACTTGCGTGGCCGCTTCCACCTACTATTTCGGCAAAGTTATCCATTTTCCATCAAATTGGCAAAATTTATCATATAACTCACGCATAAAAAATGCATAGGGCGCATTGCGCACAGAGGCGTGGCATGCGGAGGTAAAGACTACAGTCTTGGTTGCTTTGTGCGAATCACGCAAAGTTTTCCGCTCGTTCACGATGCATTTTATCTCTAACGTGTCAAACGGAGTGCCTCGGCGTGATATATTTCCCATCTCCCGTTACCATATCCGTCAACATCTTTGTACATTTGCATACCCCTCGCATTAAAGCGAAACTCTTTATTTACACATCATGCCCCATACTTCCCGCGTAGACCATTTGCTCGCCGAAGCGCTCAGCGTGCTGCAGTCGCTCATATCCATTCCCTCCGTAAGCCGTGACGAATCTGCCGCCGCAGACTTCATAGAGAATTATCTCCAAAAGCGAGGTGCATCCACACACCGTATATATAATAATGTGTGGGCGCTCGGCACATTCCTCCCTTCCCGTCCGACAATTCTCCTTAATGCGCACATCGACACCGTAAAACCTGCAGCGGGTTGGACACTGTCGCCTTTCGAACCGACTTGGCAAGACGACCGGCTCTACGGACTCGGCAGCAACGACTGCGGAGGCGGCCTTTGCACACTCATGCAAGTTTTTCTTTTCTTGAAAGATGATGCGTCGTTGCCGTGGAATCTCGTTTATCTGGCCTCTGCGGAAGAAGAAGTGTCGGGTCGTCAAGGAGTGGAAGCTGCTTTGCCTTTGCTTCCCGCTGTTGATGTGGCGCTTGTGGGTGAACCCACGGGTATGCACCCCGCTATTGCCGAAAAAGGACTGATGGTTCTCGACTGCACAGCCCATGGAAAGTCCGGCCACGCCGCCCGCAACGAAGGCGTTAATGCCATTTACAAAGCGCTTGAAGATATAAAACGCATTCAAACTCAAAGTTTTGAACGCGTGTCGCCCCTTCTCGGAAAGGTAAAAGCTACCGTTACGATGATAGAAGCCGGTACGCAGCACAATGTTATTCCCGACGTCTGTCGCTTCGTAGTAGACGTTCGTTCCAACGAACTCTATACCAATGCTGAACTTCTGTCTTTCTTCCAGTCCCATCTTGAGAGCGAGGTAAAGGAACGTTCCACCCGCCTCAATTCTTCGAGCATATCCCCCGACCATCCGCTCGTTTGCGCCGCAGTTTCATTAGGCCGCACGCCGTTCGGCTCTCCCACCTTGAGCGACCAGGCACTCATGTCCTTCCCCTCTTTCAAAATGGGGCCCGGCAATTCCGCCCGTTCCCACACCGCCGACGAGTTTATTACCAAAGACGAACTCCGCGAAGCCCTCATCCTTTATCTCCGCCTGCTCACACACAAATTTTGAGCGAGGAAACCCCGCGCATGGGGGTGACGTTTCCATTACGTTACTCATCTATTATATATAAGGTGTCTGATGCGTATATATATGGTGTCTGATGCGTAGCACGTGAGGTGCTGCGCATGGGGTGCCAACGCATGGAGGTCAAGACTCCCGTCTTGACAGCTCTACACGGCGATAATCACGCCCATGGGGGTGGCGTTTCCAAAACGTCACGCTCTACACAGCCTAATCAACCAAGGCACTTCAGAAATACACCAAGGCACGCCGTAAGAATTCCAAGGCATCCCGTAAAAATTCCAAAGCACGCCGTAAAAATTCCAAGGCAGCGAATTTTAATTATCCCTAGGCCCA
>CAVJJO010000008.1:0-44965 GCA_963649665.1 Bacteroidaceae bacterium
GTTACATGATGGTTTACGCTTGGTTAAGATATGGTTACAGTGCAGAGCGATGGTTCTTAATTATTTCTGCGACTTCTGCGGCGGCATTTTTAACACTGAAATTCGCGTAGAAATCACCAACCGCCCATTTGCCCGAAAATACGCGATTCTCAGCGCGTGAGGAAATTCATTATATTGCACGCTTTTCCAGTTTCCGAGAATCTTTTTAGCAGAGCTTCCAAAAACGAACCACTTTCAAGCCCAAAATGCCCCCTTTTCCGCAAAAATTCCAAGGCATCTAGGAAAAATTTCCCTAAGGCCCAAACGAATTTGCCTAAGGGGAGTTTCCACAAGTTGCCCAAAAGTTGAAAAACGCCCCTTTCCACGCTCCCAAAAGCCCTTTTTCTTTTCTAGTTTGAGAAAGCCCGTTATCAATAAAAAGTCACAGATTTAACAATAGTAAAAGTAACTTTAGCTTAGGTACGGGTGAAGCACACGGGGCGAAGCGCATGGGGGTCAAGACTCCAGTCTTGACAAACAAGCGCGACCACTCAGAGGCTTTTGCGTGGCTTCGCTTTGAAAAGCCGTGTAGAGCAGTCAAGACAGGAGTCTTGACCTCCATGCGCTGCGCCCCAAATCGTCGCTTGCTTGCCCCATGCGCTGCGCCCATACACCTTACATCTCACTCCCTTTTAGTTTCCCTTCAATTTTTGCTAAAAATGGACATTGCCAAACGCCCTGCCTTACACCATTTTACTTACCTTTGCGCCAAGAGAACTAAAAAATCACCTTTTAAAGGCTTATGAAAAACAAATTACTCCTTATCGTTGCGCTCTTCCTCTGCTTCGGAGCTGGAGCAAAAGCCGACGACCTCGTCAACCTCACGCCCCGGCCCAAGTCGATGACCGTGGGCACAGGCTCGCTCACACTTCCCGAAACGTTCACCATCAGTTGCAACGCGCTCCCTGCCGACATGAAAGCCGAAGTGGAACGCTTTGCCGCCGCGCTCCAAAGCACCACGGGCTGCCAGGTGAGCGTGACGGACAACGACGCCACCGCACTCTTCCAGTTTGCCCTCCCCTCCTCCACCCTCAAGGAGTCGGCCTACACCGCACAAGTGACCGCCGAAGGCGTAAGCGTCACGGCAAGCACCGCACTCGGCACATACTACGCCTGCCAAACGCTCAAGAAGATTCTTCCTGCCAACGTGATGGCGGGCGTGAACGACGCCGCGGTCAGCACCTATGCGCTGCCCGTGGTGAAAATCACCGACGAACCGCGCTTCCAGTACCGCGGCTTCATGCTCGACGTGGCACGCCACTTCTTCACCGTCAATGAAGTGAAACGCATGCTCGACGTCATGTCGTACTACAAGATGAACCGCTTCCACTGGCACCTCACCGACGACCAGGGCTGGCGCGTGGAAATAAAGAAGTATCCCCTCCTCACCAAGGTAGCCAGCACAGCTCCCAACTCGCTCATAACAAGCATGGAGGACTGCGGACAGTACTGGCTCAACAAGCCCTACGGGCCTTACTTCTACACGCAGGACGAGATACGCGACGTTGTGGCCTACGCCAAGGAGCGCCACATCGAAATCGTGCCCGAAATCGACATGCCCGGCCACTTCAGCGCCGCCCTCGCCGCCTACCCCGCCTACAGCTGCACACCAAGCGGCTCCCACACCGTGGCCACGTCCGGCGGCATCTACTCCGACGTGCTCAACGTGGCAAACGCCGAAGCCGTGCAGTTTGCCAAGGACATTCTCAAAGAACTCATGGACCTCTTCCCCGGAGAGATTATCCACATCGGCGGCGACGAGTGCCCCGTGACGGCATGGCAAGCCAACGCCGACTGCCAAAAGCTCTACAACGAACTCGGCCTCACGAGCTACCGCCAGCTTCAGAGCCACTTCATTGAGCAGCTTTCCACCTTTGCCAAGGAAAACGGACGCCAGATAGCCGTTTGGAACGAAGGCATCACCGCCGACGGCGCCGACCTCAACATCATGAAGGCCACCGGCGCCACCGTCTACTGCTGGAACCCCGCCGACGCTTCAGCCACCAAGGCCAAGCAGCTCGGCTTGCCCAACGTCTACACCGTCTACGGTCCCTACTACATCAACCGCAAGCAGGGCAATTCCGAACTCGACCCGCCCGGAGCAGGCAACGGCTCCGACGACGTGAAAGCCACCTACAACCAGGCCGTGCCCTCAGCCACCGACTACGGTGTGCAGGGTACTTTCTGGACGGAGAACGTGAGCGACGCCAACTACATGGAATGGCTCGCACTGCCACGCCTCCTCGCCATTGCCGAAAGCGGATGGACGCAGGCTTCGCGCAAGAGTTTCACCGACTTCCAAAAGCGCATGACCGCCGACACCACGCTGCTCAACTACGGCAACTACCGCTACTGCAAGTACCACATGGTGGGCTACGTCAGTCCTTCCTCGTCATCGAAAGTGATGCCTAAGGCCAACACCTCCGACAAGAAATACTACTACCGCCTCGTGAGCGGCGGCACCGACGACACACGAAAGAACCGCTGCATAGAACTCATAGCCACAGGCTCACCGCTCATTACCACCTACAGCGGCAAGGGCGCAAAGGCAGGCGTGCTCTGGACCAACACGCAAGCCACGTCGGCCTCCGACACCAACTACGACTACCAGTGGTGGAGCATTGAGGAAGACCCCGACAATGCCGGAAAGTACGCCCTCGTGTGCAAAGCCATGCCCGACGGTTCGGTCAACCCCACCCCCACCGCCGTTTCCACCTCCGGCCGATGGAACTACGACAGTTCCGCCAAGCACTACAACTTTGAACTCGGCACGGGAGCTTACGGCCAGAAGGGTTCGAACTACTACTACACCATTGCCTCCGACAAAGTGAGCGGACAGTATTTCAACTCGTCCATGAGCGGACAGGGCCTCGCCGTGAATCTCTACACCAACCCCAACGACGGCGCAGGCGGCCAATGGGAATTTGCTCCCATGGAGGACTACGGACAAAACGTGCAGCCCGTCACGTTCCCCTACCTCGAAGAAGGACGCACCTACTCGTTCACCAATGCCGTGGACGGCTACGACGCCACCGCCATTGCCGACAACGGCACCGCCACCGCACTCCAGCACTCCACCGACGCTTACGCCAGCAACGCCTGGACGGTGGAGAAAAGCACCGTCAATGCCGACGGTTCGCAAACGCTCAAGTTGCGCAACGCCGTGAGCGGCCGCTACATCAGCGGCACAGGTTCGTTCACCTCGCGCCTCGGCACGTCCGTCACGCTCGCCAAGCAGACCACCGCTTCAGCCGTCACGCTCTCGTGCGACGTGGCCGACAGCACCTACTGCCTGAAAGTTTCCGGCAAAGGCCTTTTCCCCGTTCCCTCGGGAGCCGTCAACGCCGGCAGCACCACCAGCAGCGACGCCGATGCCATAAGAAGCCAGGGCGCACGCTGGAACGTGAGCGAAGTGCGCGTAGTGACGTACCTTTGCGAAGACGAAGCAGGCCGCTCGCTCGGCACCTTCACGCGTTCACTCCCAGCCACGCAGAGCGAAATAGGCGAAAACGACTGCCCCGCACTGAAGAACCATTCCTTCCTCAGCGTAAGCGAAACGGAAGAGAGCGGAAAGTTCACCGTGCGCTACAAGCGTACGGCCTACTCCCTCACCTACAACTGCACCTTAGGCAACGGCGCCATCGTGGAGCGTAGCGAAGTCACCGTGTCCGTGGGCGAAACCGCAGAGGTCACCCTCCCCACACCGAAATACTACACGTTGGCATCGTCCGACGTAGCAAACGGCACCAGCCTCACGCTCACCGCCGACGCCGCAGTCAACGCTCTCTACACCACCGACGCCATCATTCGCCCGAAAGCCGACGCCGACGTCGCCACCTCCCTCGAAAACGGAAAGAGCTACCTCTTCTACGACGCCACCGACGCTTCAGGGCGCGCAGGCTACCGCACCGTTAACCTCCTCACCAAACGGATTAACCGCGAAACGTCCGCCGACAACCTTTCCGCCTCTGCCATATGGACTCTCGAGGGCAGCGGGAAAACGTTCAAGGTGAAAAACGCTTTCACGGACCTCTATGTGCCGCAGCTCGAGCAGTCGCAGCCCACCACGGCTTCGAAGACGGGCGCCAACTTCACCTTCACGCTCAACGCCGACGGCACCACGTGGAACATCAAGGGCACCAACGGCGAGTACTGGGACGGACTCGAAAGCGGCGACCTCGTGGGCTGGAACGGCGGCACGGGCCACCCCATACGCATCACCACGTTCTTTGCACAGCCCGTCTACACGGTCAACGTCGAATGCGTCACCGCCGAAGGCGAAACGCTCTATCAACTTACGGAAAACGTCGATGCCGGTACGGAATACCCGCTCACGGCTCTTACCTTCGACGGCTACACACTCAAGAGCACGCAAACGGAAGGAGGCTACGTGGACGGACGCATTGAAGGCTACACCACCGTCACGCTCGTCTACGAAAAAGTGCAGGACGGCATCCACCACACCACCGTAGACTCTTCCGCTACCCCCCGCGGCATATTCGACCTTCAAGGCCGCCGTCTGCAAAGCATTCCCCAGCGCGGCGTCTACATCGTCAACGGACAGAAAGTCATCGTGAAGTAACCGCCGCCATCTTTTAGCAAAGCAAAAAAATACGCCAAAGCCGCCTGACAATTTTGTCAGGCGGCTTTGGCGTTTAGTAAACTGCTCAGATGTTCTCTTTGAAGTTTGAGATATAGGCAAAACGGCCTGAAGGGCCAGTAAGCACCTTGTCCTGGGCAACGCCCTGGGTATTGAATTCCAACGGCTTTGCGCCCTGAAAGGGCAAAAGCGTGTGCAGTCTAGTAACGCTTTTGCCCTTTCAGGGCGCATTCTCGCTATATCATTAACCCAGGGCGTTGTCCTGGGCTAGGCGCTTTGGGGCTTTCAGCCCGTCCCCTTCTAAATTCAAAACTTGAGTTACGCTTACACTCATTTGAGTAGTTACTACGTTGAGCGAAGCACAAAAAATTTTAGTCGCGGCGGTTCGTGAATATCATCACGTAGTAAACAAGCGTGGCAAGCGACCCAAGGGCAGCAACCACATAGGTGTAGGCGGCCGAACGCAGTGCGCTCACAGCCATCGGGTGGTCGGCGGCCGTAGTGATGCCCGCACGCTGAAGCCACTGCGTGGCACGGCGCGAAGCATCTATCTCCACGGGAAGCGTCACGAAGCTAAAAAGCGTGGTAAGGGCGAAGAGCACAATGCCGATAAAGAGTATGCTCGGCATGGCATTCACCAATAGCACGCCAACGAGGAGCACCCACTGCACCCAGCTTGAAGCAAAACTTACCACGGGCACAAGCGAACTGCGGAGCGTGAGCGGACCGTAGGCCACAGCATGCTGCACTGCGTGGCCGCACTCGTGCGCTGCCACAGCGGCAGCAGCCACGGAATTGCCGTGGAACACGCCTTCCGAAAGGTTCACCGTGCCGTTCGTAGGATTGTAGTGGTCCGTCAGCACACCGGGCGTGCACGTCACACGCACGTTGTAGATGCCATTGTCGTGGAGCATCTTCTCAGCCACTTCGCGCCCCGTCATGCCCGATGCCAGACGCACCTGCGAGTAACGCTCAAATTTCGATTTCAAATTGGCCTGCACCATATAACTGATGAGGGCGAAAACAATGAAAATGATAAAGTAGTTCATACGTTCTTTTTGATGATTCTTATGCGATAGATTCGTTGTACAGACAACCCGGCGAAAGCAATACTCATGCCGACCGCAGAGTTTCTCCCCGCAAATGCCGCGAAAGCGCCCTTGACGTCTCGCCACTTTGCCCCTTGCAAAAGCCGGGAACTCCATTACATCTACGCTTCGAAGGCCTTCACCGGCAGCTTTTTCGTTCTGATTGTCTGGTGGGACGCGTGCAAATGTAGCCATTTTCTCTTTTGAGAAATTTCCAACAATTCGGAAAAAAGACAAAAACCGCGCTTTTTCAACGAAGCGGAACACGTAAATCGCACAAAACCACTTAACTTTGCTCGTCCTTTGTACAGACACATTATTATATATAAGGACATTCACCGGGAAACGCTCCTGCACATTCCGCAAAACCGCTTCCCACAACAAAACAAACGAAAACATCATTTTCCCTTTATGGAAGAAACACAGCAGTTAGTAAACGCCATCATCGACGGCATACAAGAGAAAAAAGGACACGACATTGTGGTGGTAAACCTCGAACACATCATCACAGCACCCTGCAACTTCTTCGTCATCTGCACAGGCGGTTCGCCGCAGCAGGTCGACGCCATCACCGACTCCGTAGAAGAGTTCGCACGAAAGCATTGCGGCGAAAAACCCGCAGCCATCGCCGGACGCGACAACTCGGAATGGGTGGCAATGGACTACGGAACCGTCATGGTACACACGTTCCTCCCCGAAGCACGCGAACACTACGACCTCGAAACGCTTTGGGACGATGCCGAACTTACGCAAGTAGCTGACCTCGACTAACAAACCTACGATGAATCCCCAACCCAACAACCTCAACAACGGGAAGAAACCGGGAAAAATGCCCGGATTCAACCTCTCCTGGCTCTACCTCGCCATCATCATTGGCTTGGGCGTGATGCTCTATCAGGGCAACACCTCAGGTTCCGGCGGGCTCGACAAAGAAGTGGACTACACCACGTTCCGCTCCTATGTGCAGCAAGGAATGGCCAAAGAAGTGGTCGTCAACAAGACCGACGGCGAAGTACACCTCGTGCTGCGCCCCGAATTCATCCGCCAAATCTTCAAGGCAGGAGTAGACCAAACCGGCTCGGCTCCCACCGTCACCGCGAAATACCCCACGCTCGACTCCGTAAACGGCTATCTCGAAAACAACTACAAGGGGAACGTGCGCTATGAAGAAAGCGACAAATTCTTCATGGGCCTCTTCACAAGCATCTTCCCCATACTCATCCTCGTCTTCCTCTGGTTCTACCTCATGCGACGCATGGGAAGCGGAGGAGGAGGCGCAGGCATCTTCAGCGTAGGCAAGAGCAAAGCACGCATCTTCGAGAAAAACGGAAAGAACACCACCAACGTCACATTCAAAGACGTGGCCGGACAGGAAGGCGCCAAGCAGGAAATACGCGAAATAGTCGACTTCCTCAAAAATCCGCAGAAATACACCGAACTCGGCGGCAAAATACCCAAGGGAGCCTTGCTCGTAGGACCTCCGGGCACCGGCAAAACGCTTCTCGCAAAGGCCGTGGCAGGAGAAGCCGACGTTCCCTTCTTTTCCATGGCGGGTTCCGACTTCGTAGAGATGTTCGTCGGCGTAGGCGCAAGCCGCGTGCGCGACCTCTTCCAGCAAGCCAAAGCCAAAGCGCCCTGCATCATCTTCATCGACGAAATCGACGCCATCGGACGCGCCCGCGGTAAAAATCCCTCCATGGGAGGCAACGACGAACGCGAGAACACACTCAACCAGCTCCTTACCGAAATGGACGGCTTCGGCACAAACACCGGCGTAATCGTGCTCGCTGCCACAAACCGCGTGGAAATTCTCGACTCCGCCTTGCTCCGCGCCGGACGCTTCGACCGTCAAATCCACGTGGACCTTCCCGAACTCTCCGAACGCGTAGCCATTTTCAAGGTTCACCTCGCTCCGCTCAAGACCGACGACTCCCTCGACATCGAGATGCTCGCCCGTCAAACCCCAGGCTTCTCGGGCGCCGACATTGCCAACGTCTGCAACGAAGCTGCCCTCATCGCAGCGCGCCACAACCGCAAGGTCGTTGGCAAGCAAGACTTCCTCGACGCCGTAGACCGCATCATCGGCGGACTCGAGAAGACCTCAAAGGTAATGACCGAGGAAGAAAAGAGAAGCATCGCCATCCACGAAGCAGGACACGCCTCCGTGTCGTGGCTCCTTCAGTACGCCAACCCGTTGGTGAAGGTTACCATCGTGCCTCGAGGCCAGGCCCTCGGCGCAGCATGGTATCTCCCCGAAGAAAGAACCATCACCACGAAAGAACAAATGCTCGACGAAATCTGTTCGCTCCTCGGCGGACGCGCTGCAGAAGAGCTCTTCGTCGGTCACGTGTCGAGCGGTGCGCTGAACGACCTCGAACGCGTCACGAAACGCATCTACGGCATGGTAGCATACCTGGGCATGAGCGACGAACTCTCCAATGTTTGCTACTACGACGCGCAAGGACAATACAACTTCAGCAAGCCTTACTCCGAAAAGACAGCTGAACTCATCGACGAGCAAGTGCGCAAGCTCATTGCCGAGCAATACAACCGCGCCAAAAGCCTGCTGAAAGAACACGCTGCCCAACACAACGAACTAGCCAGCCTCCTCGTGGAACGCGAAGTAATCTTCACAGAAGACGTGGAACGCATCTTCGGCCCGCGCCCCTGGCGAAGCCGCACAGACGTGCTCATGGAAGAAGAAGCTCTGAAGCTCGCCAAAGAACGCGAGGACAAAAGCCCGGCAGAAGAAACGAAAACGGCACAGCCCGGTTCCGACGTTGAACAATCCGGTTCCGACGTTGAACAATCCGGCTCAGACGTTGAACAGCCCGGTTCCAACATAGAACAATCTAAAGCGAACGAACAATGAACAACCTTGTGCTGCGAACCCTCACGGGAATAGTATTCGTTGCCGTACTCATCGGAGGCACGCTCTACTCGCCCGTAACGTTCACCCTGCTCTTCGCCGCCATTACAGGCCTTACAGTTTGGGAATTTTCCACAAACGTGAACAACCACGCAGGAGCTTCGGTAAACCGCATCATCAACACGACGGCCGCCGTATACCTCTTCCTCGCATTTGCCGGTTTCTGCGCCGAACTCACACCCTCGAAAGCTTTCATCCCCTACCTCATCTCCATCATCTATCTGCCCATAAGCGAACTTTATCTCCAAAAGAGAGACCCACTCAAGAACTGGGGCTACGCCTTCGCCTCGCAGATTTACATCGCCTTGGCCTTCAGCCTGCTCTGCACGCTAACGTTCCGCTACGACCCGATGTGCAATAAGGTAGCCTTTGAGCCTATTTATCCCCTTGCCGTATTCATCTTCCTCTGGACGAGCGATACGGGCGCTTACGTGAGCGGTTCGCTGCTCCACAAGCGTTTCCCTGCAAAACTCTTCGAGAGAATTTCGCCAAACAAGTCGTGGGTGGGAAGCATAGGCGGCGGCGTGCTCTGCGTAGTGGTTGCCGTGGTGCTTTGGCACTTCTTCCCCGACAGACTGAACCTCGCCCATTGGATTGGGCTCGGGTTGGTGGTCTGCGTGTTCGGCACATGGGGCGATCTTGTGGAAAGCTTGTTCAAACGCCAGCTCGGCATCAAAGACAGCGGGCACATCCTCCCCGGACACGGCGGCATGATGGACCGCTTTGACTCGGCGCTGCTTGCCATCCCCGCAGCCACGCTCTATCTCTACAGCATCGACGTGTTCTAAACGCGCCATTTCTCCTTTCGCCACGGGCGGACAGGCCGACAAGGTTGCCTAAAATGGCGGCTGGAGCGTCTGCTTGTCCGCCCGTGTCGCTTTCTCTGAAAAATCCAACTAATGACAGACACTCCCTATACGTTAAAGCAGAAGCGCCGACTGGTCTGGCGCATCATAGCCGTGTCGTTCGTGCTCTGCGTAGCGGCTTGCGCGGCATTTATTGCCGTGAACAAACCGTTTTCCACCGATTTCGAGATTACCGACCAGCTCGGCGGAAACATTTTCCCCTCTGCCATTCTTTCCGTAGCCACGACCGATGCGCAAATCGTGGAGCCTGTGGACACGCCCTACGTGGGAAGTCCGAAATCGTGCTTTGCCATAAAGATAAAAAGCCGAAACGCCGGCACGAAAGTGCGGATAGAACTGAGCGAAACGCCTTTCTACGCCCGCAGCGTGTCGGAATTCGTGCTTCCGCGCAAGAACACGGTCTACACCGTCTACCCCGACATATTGTGGCGCTACGCCGCACTCCGCGCCAACGAGCAAGCTGAACCTATCAGCGTAGTGGCGAGCGTGGAGATGAACGGAAAGTCGCTCGGCCAGCACGTGAGAACGTTCTCCGTGCGCAGCATCAACGAATGCCTGCTGGGCTACGTCAGACAGACGGCCAACGGCAAGCAACGGTTCGTAAGCACGCGCATGTTCTTCGCCGCCTACGTCAACGAAGAGAACCCGCTCATCGACCAAGTTCTGCGCGAGGCGCTCAACACCCGCATTGTGAAGCGCTTCGAAGGCTACCAGCGCGGCACGGCCCAAAGCGTCGACAACCAAGTGTACGCCCTGTGGCACGTGTTGCAGAAGAGAAATTTCCGATATAGCTCCGTGTCGTACTCAAGCCTATCGAGCAACGTGGTCTATTCGCAGCGCGTACGCACTTTCGACGATGCGCTGAATTCTTCACAGATTAACTGCGTGGACGGAAGCGTGCTTTTCGCCTCTCTCCTTCGTGCCATAAACATTACGCCCGTGCTCGTACAACTTCCGGGGCATATGTTCGTCGGTTACTACACCGACTCTTCGCGCAAGTCGCTTACATTTCTTGAAACCACGATGATCGGCGACGTTGACCTTGACGATTATTTCCCGGAAGAGAAGCTCGACTCCACGATGAGCGGACGCTCGCAGAGCGAAATGTCGCGTCTCACGTTTGAGAAGTCTAAAGAGTATGCGCAGGCGGAGTTTGAGCGCAACGAGAAGAAGGTTCGTGCCAACGTCCGCGGTTATCTTTGGCTGGAAGTGTCGAAAGCGCTGCGCCGGAAGGTGCAAAGCATCGGCAAGTAAGTGCAAAGCACCTACAAGTAAGCACAGAGCATCGGCAAACAAGCAGCAATTTACACGAAAAAAGTCCGGCGGACTGAGCATAGCCAATCAAATTGGCGCTCAGTCCGTCGGACTTTTTCTTTTCCCGTAGGAAGGGTAAATTATTCCGGAATGCTGAAATACAAGGTGTCGCCGTAGCTTATGCCCACCCCGTTGCGTGCGTAGGGCACGGCAAAGTAGAGTCCGGCGCCCAGCGAATCGGTCACGGCAGAAAAGTATTCGGCGGCAGCGGGTGCCTTGGCGGTGGCACGAAGCGTGTCGTTGCCGTAACTTACGCCACACTCGGTGAGCGAGGAATTGAGCGAGGAGGTAACATGCCCCGAAATGCGCGCAGAGTCGCCCAGCACTTCCGCACCGACGCTTTCCACGGTGGGCGCAAAAGGTTGTTCGCCGCTACGGTCTTCGCCACAGGAGGCAAGGGAAAGGCTGAGAAAGGAAATGGCGTAGAGAATGTGTCTGGAAGTCATAGGGAATGGGATTTTTTACCTTGAATTATTTTGGGATGTGTGGCGCGTGACGAGGACGATGCGCCGCGTAGCGTCGGTTACGGCAAAGCGGGCGTCGATGCGCTCGCCCACAAGCCATGCGATGTCGTCGCCTGCGGTGAGAACGGTAGCTGCAAGTTTGCCGATACGCGAGGCATGCACGTCGGTAAGGTAGTCGCTCACAAGTTTCGTGCCTTTCATTCCGAAAGGACGGAAGCGATCGGCGGCAGCAACGGAGCGAACGGAAAGGGGAACGCTTGGAGAATCTACGGCAAGCGCTACCGTATTTTTTTCACGGGGAATGGCGGAGAGTTCACCGCGCGCCTTTGCAACGGCGGTAAGCGTCGTGCCGTCGGGAAGGCAAATGGGCGTGCCGTCGAGGTGCAGCGGCGTAAGGGGAAGGCAGACAGGCGTGGGGGCAACTTCGAGAAATCCACGCACAAGGGTCAGCGTGTGGCTTTCGCTCTGAAGAACGGCGCCTTGCTTCAAGGTAAGCGCGCTTTCTTCCTGCGCGGCGGAAAATCCGAGCGGCGCGAGCCATTCGTGGAGAAGCGTACGAGCAAAGGGCAGGGAGCGCAGTCGCTCTACGTCGACCTTCCAACTTCCGGGAAGGAACGAAGGGCAACGTATGTCGCTTGCTTTCAGTCCGAGTTCGTAGATAGCCTCAGCTTCGCGCAGGCGCTGCGCCGTTTCGTGGAGGGTGCGCACGGCTTGCGGATTGATGGTTTCGAGAAGCGGCAAGAGGCGGTGACGCAGAAAGTTGCGCCGATAGTGGGTGTCGGCATTCGTGGAGTCGGTGACGTAGGGTT
Source organism: Bacteroidaceae bacterium (assembly GCA_963649665.1). Taxonomy (GTDB): domain Bacteria; phylum Bacteroidota; class Bacteroidia; order Bacteroidales; family Bacteroidaceae; genus Alloprevotella. Next base: position 12,110 of record CAVJJO010000008.1, read on the forward strand.
GGTTCCGGCGCTTAAGGAAAGCGAGAATTTGCTGCTTTGTCCAAGAAAGCAGCGGGCGCACAATGCGCACTTCGCCGCTGATGCCGTCGGGAGCATCGGATGCCATGCCGCAAAGTCCGCGTAGTCCCGTGCCTCGCACGAGGTTGAGGAGAAGCGTCTCGGCATTGTCTTCCATGTGGTGCGCCACTGCCACGGCGGCGTAGCCTTCTTCGCGGCACAGACGAGCAAACCATTCGTAACGGAGGCGGCGCGCTGCCATTTCTATGCTTTCGCCTTGCGCTGCGGCCTCATCTTCTGTGGCGAAATGCGCCACATGGAGCTTCACGCCGCGTTGCTCGCAGAGCTGGCGCACGAAGCGTTCGTCGCGGTCGCTTTCCTCTCCGCGCAGATGGAAGTTGCAGTGTGCGGCGGCGGGACGTTGTCCGTTTTCCAAGAGATAAAGTAGGAGCGCCACGGAGTCTGCTCCGCCGCTGAGGGCTACAAGCGTTTGGGACATGGGGAGGTGCAGTGCGGTTAATGGTTAAAGTGCTTTCTTATCAGTACGCCACTTCCACTTCGAAGCCTTCGCTACGCACGAGGTCGGCTATGCGGTCGAGTTCTTCGGGTGAAGCCTTACGGAGGTCGGGGTCGGGCGTTTCGCGGTCGATGGTGTAGACCATTACCTTTGAGGGACGTATGCGACGGAGGGCGTTGAGCCATGGGGCGACGTAGGAATCGGCGGTGTTGTCTACGTTTTGTCCGCGGCTTGTGCCTTTCATGAAGATGGACTGTATGATGACGTGGCCGTTGAAGGAGGCGAGTGCGTCTATGGTGCGCTTGGAGTCGTAGGGAGCCAAGGGAGCATCAACGAGACCGACGTAAGCGTCGTCGGCAGTGTCGAGTTTGAGAATATTGTTGTCGACCTTGAGGAGAGCAGCGTGCACTTTGGGACGGAAAATCATGGTGGCGTTGCTCAGCACGCTCACTTTGGCATTGGGGAAATAGCGATTGCGCAGTGCGATGGTGTCGTCGATGATTTCAGCGAAGTCGGGGTGTGCCGTGGGCTCGCCGTTGCCGGCAAAGGTGAGCACGTCGGGGGCGGTGCCTTGGGTGGCCATCTCGCGGAGCTTGTCTTCGAGGGCGGCGGCCACTTCTTCGCGCGTGGGGCGCGGCGTGGCGGTACGATGGTCGCGGTTGAAGCCGCACTCGCAGTAGATGCAGTCGAACGTGCAAAGCTTTCCGTCGGGCGGCATGAGGTTGATGCCGAGAGAGATGCCGAGGCGACGGCTATGGATGGGGCCGAAGATGGGGGCGGGATAGACGATGCCCTTGTGGTCAACGTTTTCAGGATATCCGTTTGGCATGGCCGTGGGTTTTTAATGGGGAAAAGTTTGAATCCGCCACGGGTAGCGGAATTGGGTGAAACGAAAAAAGAGGCTTCCACTTGCGGTGGAAAACCTCTTTTTTATTTCGGACGTTCCGGACCGCAGTCCGATTGGAATCAGTCGTTCTTTGCAGCGGTACGCTTTTCTTTGATGCGTGCCTTCTTGCCCGTAAGTGCGCGAAGATAGTAGAGCTTTGCGCGGCGCACCTTACCAATCTTGTTGACTTCGATGCTTTCGATGGCCGGTGACTCGATGGGGAAGATACGTTCTACGCCCACGGTACCAGACATCTTGCGTACGGTGAAACGCTTCTTGTCCTGATGACCGGAAATTTTGATAACAACGCCGCGATACAACTGGATACGCTCCTTGTTACCTTCGACGATTTTGTATGCTACGGTGATGGTGTCGCCAGCCTTGAACTTGGGGAACGACTTGCCAGTAGCAAAAGCTTCTTCAGCAATCTTAATTAAATCTGCCATTGCTTTGATGGGTAAATTAATGAGTTGTTGTCCGTCCCGACCAAGCTTAACGGGGAACTCTGCATCCCGACAGCGGCTTGGTGGAAAAGCGGTGCAAAATTACTCCTTTATGCTTGAACGGCAAAGGTTTGGGGTATTAAATTGCACCCGTTGCGCGTTTTTTGCCTTTGGATTGGCTTTGCGCGGACTTACTCTACGTTGATTTCTATGGTTTTGAGTACGGTGGCTGAAGTGCTGGGGTGGATGGATATGGTGAATTTTCCGGTGAAGCCAGCGTTTTTCCAAGATGCCAAGTCGTTGTTGATGTCGTTCTTGAAGTCGTTGAGGAAGCCGAGCACGGGTTGTGTGTCGTCCTTGGTGAAGGTGTAGCAGGCGAAGGTGTCTTTCCAATAATTGGGGTAATGGGAAGTGAGGAAGCTGCGTACGCTTTCCTGCGAGATGCCTTGCGGAACTTCTATTGTCATGTACCAGTCTTGCTTGAAGCGTACGGGGGGATTGAGCACCACTTTATATTTTGTATCGCGTGCGCAGGTGTGGTAGATGTCGGTCATGTAGAACCACGTGTTCTTGCCTTCGTAGCTTACGAGTTCTTGCTTGGTGTAGACATCAAGCGAGTAACGGGGCGAAGCGGGATTGGGCACGACATAGATGAACGACTGGTTGAAGGAGCAGTCGTTGCGGTAGCAGGAAGGAACGATGTCGTGTGTGCAATTGTCGTTGTTCCATGCGAAATGGCCTTTGATGTGGGCATTTTCAGCATTGAATCTCCAATACATATGCGGACCGATGGTTTTCAGCTCCGTGGAATAGTCGGGTGTGGAGGTGCTATAGGATTCGGAGAAGGCGATGCTTCCGGACACACCGCCGGAAGGACCCGATGTGCTTAAACCTATATTTCCTCCCAACTGCATAGTCATTCCGGTTGAGTGGGAAACGGTGCCTTGATGGGTAGTCGGTTGCGGATTGTAGAAGCTTGCATTGCTTACCTCGTTTCCGTCTTCGTCGAGGAGAGTGACATTTGTTTCCGTATTGCCTGCGTAGGGGCCGAAGTATACGTAGTCGCCGCCCAAATAGCTCCAGCCTTGATTGCCGGAGGGGCAACACAGATCTCCGTTATGGGAGGTGATTGTCTGATGAACGAGATAATAGTCTTTATCGTTGTTGAAATCGTAGACTGCCCAAATGTTGTAGTTTTCCTCTACGAGGCAGGAGCGTTCAGGCCAGTGAAAGCTTGCTCCGTCTATCGTGTTACGGATGTAAGAATTGTCGGCGCGGAACACATGGGTGAATTGCTGTGCATTCATGAGTTGCTTCAAGTCGCTTTCTGTGGCTCTTGCGGAAGCGGACTTGTCGTGGTCGGTGCCGTTGGCGTCGTCCTTCACGTGATAGGTAATGTCGTCGGCCATCTTACCTATATAATAGTCGGTGTAGGAAGCATTGAAGGTGTGAACCTGCGGCACGGCTGTAGTGTCGGAGGAAACGAGTGTGCCGTTGGTGTCGTAGGTGTAGCTTTCGGTGGATACGGTGCTGGTGAGGTTTTCCGAAGAGTTGTCGTAAGCGCGCACGTTGTTGCCTCTCAGCGTAAGGAGTGAGGTGAAAGCGTCGTTCACGCCGAGCTTTTCGGTTCTGACAATGGGCAGACCGTAGATGTCGTCGTCGAGATTGTTGCGGACGTCGCGCACGAGGTTTCTCATAAAGAGTTCGCCGGATTCGGTGGCGCTGTCGGGCACTTTGCCTTCTTTCACCATGGTGCTGTAGGCTTCGGCGAGCTGTGCGGCAAATTTGTTCCACTTGCTCATGTTCGGTTCAACGACGAGAACTGTGCGGTCGGTGAGGATATACTTCACGATGTTCTCGCAGTCTTGCTGGGTAATCTGCGCCATGCCGTCTTCATCCACGAACACGCTCTTGAGAAGGGCTTGGTCGGAGGAGACCATTCCGAAAACGTGCCTGTCCATTACGGCTTTTGCCAATTTGTTGCTGGTGGAGGAGCCATATTCGAGGTATGCTCCTTCTACGGTGACTTCGCGGGCATCGGTTGTTTGGAGCGGGGCGGCAAGCATGCCGAGCTTGGTAGAGTCGGTGGTGGTGGTTTCGGAGTCGCTGCAGCTTGCCATAGTTAGCGCAAGGGGGAGTGCTATTGCGAAAAGGGGCTTTACTATCTTCATTTTTTTAACAAAATAAGGTTCTTTAGTACTAATACAGGCCAAAACTAAACATAAATTCCGATTTGGTAAAATTTGAGGCGCGCGAAATGTAAAAAGCGGGCGGAACAGCGCATCACTGCGCCATTCCGCCCTGTCAAAGTAACAAATGAATGTATCAAAAATAAAGATGAGTATACTTGGTTAGTGGGGTCCGCCGAAGCCTCCGGGAGGAGGTCCTGAGGGGCGTCCGCCGGGCATGCCGCCGGGGCCGCGCATGTCGGGAGGTCCCATGCGTTCGCCGTCCTGCTGGTCTTTGTTCTTGCTCTTGCCTGCGAAGACGTTGAGCTTGTAGATGAAGTGGACCATGAAGTAGGAGTTGATGGCGTTGCTCCAGGAGTCGCGGCGCTGGGTGGCGCTGAGTGTGCGGCTCACGTTGCTTTGCTGCTGGAGGATGTCGTAGAACTGGATGCTGATGGTTGCTGCCTTGTTCTTGAGGAACGACTGTGCCACCTGGGCGTTCCAGATGAGTTCGTTGGTGTTCATGGAAGCGTCGGCGTAGCCGCGGCGTGAGGTCATGCGTATGTCGGTGCTTATGCTGAGGCCAAAGTCGAAGTTGAAGTTGGCGTTGGCACCGTAGGCGAAGTTCCACGTGTCCATGTTGGCATTTTCCTGAATGGAGGCGCGGGCGTGCTGATAGTTGAGGCGGCCAAGAATGCCGAAGTCGTACCAGTTTGCTCGGTAGGAGAGGTTGAGGTTCTCGTCGATGCCGAAGGTGCGGGTGGTGTTCTTTTCGCTCTGGGCGCTGCGGAATATGGCGTCGTAGTAGGAGTAGCTGCGGTTGTCGTCAACCGTTGCGGGTGTGGCGAGGAGGTAGCTGCTGGTGCTTACGGTGCTTGCAGAAGAGTTGCGGCGGCTCACGTAACCTACGGCGTTGTCGTAGGAGAGGTTGGTGAAGGTGCTAATGTTGAAGAGCTTCTGCTTGCCGAGCGCGGTGTTGTACATAAACATGGTGCGTGCGTTCCAGTTTCCGTTGATGTTGTCGGGACGGGTATACTGCACACCGGAGGTTTCGTCGTAGACCATGCGGTTTGAGATGGAGTTGCTGGTCTGCGAGAAGTCGAGTCCTGCCATCATGCCTTGCTGGCGCGTGGGGTTGTAGCCGTGGTAGTTTACACGAAGGGTGTTGCTCCACGAGGGCTTCAGCCCGGGGTTACCCATGGATATGCTCAGCGGGTTGGAGTCGTCCACTACGGCGATGAGGTCGGTCATCGAGGGCTGCGAGGAAGAGCCGCGGTAGCGCACTTCGAGGTTGTTGGTCTTGGAGAAGCGGTAGCGGAAACGCACTTGCGGCGACACTTTGAACACGTTGCGGGTGATGAGCGTGTCGATGTTCTGGCCGGGACGGTTGTAGGCGAGCTTTGTCTTCTCGGGATTGAAGTCGACGCCGGCGTTGAAGTTGATGGCGGAGGTGTTGTAGCGCACGCCTGCCGTGGCGGTGTGGTTGTAGTACTTATAGGTGGCGTACTGCGAGTTGTTGAGGTCGCGCACGTAGTTGAGCACGTCGTCGGCTGTGGGGAGGGAACCTATCGCGGGATAGTTGTCGGCATCGCCGTAGGAAGCGTACTTGCCGCCCCACATGGAGCTGTAGGGTTCGTAGGCGAGGGAGTCGAGGTTGAAGCGCGAGCGGTCGGCGTCGGAGTATTTGTAGCTGAACTGGTAGCGGAACTCGGCGAACCATCCTTTGGCGATGGGTTCCACGTAGCCCAGGCGGGCGGCGTAGTTCCAGTTTTTGGAGGGCGAGGTGCTGTACTGGTTCAGGAAGGAGGGAGTGCGTCCGGCGGTGGTGTTGTAGCGAATGTTGGAGATGGAGAAGGAGTTGGACTCGCTCTTGGAGTATCCGCCGTTGAGGCGCAGACTGACGTTGCGTCCGTTGGTGCTGAGCCGTCTGACGAGGTTCAACTCACCGCTCACGTTGTGGCGCTTGCTGTCGCCCAGGGAGTAGCGGCTATTGGTGTTGACCATGATGGCGTAGAGGGCGGGATAGTTGGCGGCGAAGTTTACGGAGCATATGCTGTCGAGCGCCACGTCCATGCCGTTCACTTCGTTGGGGTCGGAGTTGAACGTGCCGGAGAGCGAACTGCCGTGGTTGGACGACTCGCTGTAGGTGTAGGAGGGGCGGAAGGAGATGTTGGTCATGGAGTCGGGGTTCCACTGCAGGCGCAGACGTCCGTTGACGTTGGTGCTTTTGCTTATGGAGTGGCTCCACGAACGGCCGAACGAGCTGCTGGCTCCGGCTGTGAGGAAGGTTTCGCTGTTGGAGGTGCTGAGTGCGTCGGTGTTGGAGTGGCTGTAGGTGAGGTTACCGCCTATCTCGAAGCGTCCGGCCTGGCGTTTCTCGAGGCCGTTGTCCCAAGAGAAGTCGAGTCCGGCATTTTTCGAAGCCACGAGTCCGCCGCCTCCGCCGCCGAAGCCTCGGGGACCGCCGAAGCCGCGGTCGTTGGTGTTGTTGGCAGAACCGAAGGCGGTTACGCGGGAGTTGTCGGTGAAGCGTGTGGCAAAGAGGCGTCCGGAGTAGCGGTCGTGGTTACCGTATGCCACGTCGAGGTTCGACACCCACGACTCGTTGAGTTCGCGCTTGGTGGCAATGTCGAGCACGGTGGTTTCTTCGCCGTCGTCGATGCCGGTCTGCTCGGTGTAGTCGCTCTTCTTGTCGTATGCCTTTATCTTGCTGACGAGGTCGGTGGGGAGGTTCTTCATGGCGGTCTTGGTGTCGCCCTTGAAGAAGTCCTTGCCGTTGATGAGGAATTCGGAAACGGTTTTTCCGTTCCACTTTATGGTGCCGTCGTCGCCTACTTCCACGCCGGGCAGCTGCTTCACGAGGCTTTCAAGCGTGGAGCCTGTGGGCACGCGGTAGGCTGCGGCGTTGAACATGGTGGTGTCGCCTTTCTGCTCCACGCGCGATGCGGCTACCGACACGGTGGCGGTGCCGAGCACGTTGTCTTCCGTTTTGAGGAACACGGTGCCGAGATCCACGGAGTCGCGCTCGGCGGTGAGTTCCACGTTGGCGGTGGTGGGTTTGCTGCCCACGAGGGAGAACTTCAGAATGTAGCGTCCTGCCGAGGGTGCTTTCAGGGAGAAGGCGCCCTTTTCGTCGGTCGACGATGCGAGCACGGCGGTGCTGTCGGCGCGCAGGAGTGCCACGGAAGCGAACTCCACGGGAGCTTTCGTCTTGGATTCCTGCAGCGTGCCGCTCACCACGTAGCGCTGTGCGTTGGCACAGAGCGCGGAGGCTGTGAGGAGTACGGACAGGGTGAGTTTGCGGTTCATACGAAGCTTGGGATATTGTATGTGGGGTGAATCGTTGGGAGGATTGTTCAGTTTTTGTGCGGTGCCCGGCTTGGGGCTTCACGTTGTTAGGACGGGCAATGCTGCTGATGGTTTAACGAAAGATGAGAAAATATGGCGGGCATATACACGAAACTTTGGTTTTTCGGCACGAAAGGGCGAGGGAGATTTACGCCGACGGCGCAGCGTGGCTCAAGCAAGGGGAAGGAGCCGCAGCGTTGCCGTTTCGTACGGCAACTTCTATTATTGGCGCATTTCGCCGAAGGCATTTAACACGCAAAATCGGCGTTTTTGCAAGCACGTGAAGGGTTGGCGGTTTTTACGCGATTCTCGGCGCGTGGAGAAATTCAGTATTGCGAAAGACATTTCGCTTTATTGGAACACATTGTACGTTCCTCGCTTTTTGAAGGCCGAAGAGAGCGAAAACGGGGCGGTTTTCTGCAAAAATTGCAAGGCATCTGGGAAAAACTCCAAGGCAGCCCCAAAAAATTTGCTGCCTTGGAATTTAAATTTGCTGCCTTGGAGTTTTCAGAAGAGGCGTTTTGGGCTTGAAAAGAGCGTATAGGCTTTCTAGTTTGAGGAGGCCGATTGTCAAGAAAAAGTCACAGATTTAACACTTCCGGAAGCAGTTCGCGCATGGAGGCGAGGTTTTCAAAACCTCGCGCTCTACACGGCCTCATGAAGGCTTTGCGTGGCTTCGCCTAAAGGCTTCGTGTAGAACGTGACGTTTTGAAAACGTCACCCCCATGGAAGGCGAAGGCGCAATAAAGCCTTCGTGAAATCGTTCCCTCATGCATTTTTACAAATCCATACAACAAGCGACAATTGCGTTTTTGCGCCTTGCAGCTTTGCGCAATAAGCGGAAAGTCTGTACTTTTGTGCGTAAGCGTAAAAGAAAGGACCGCCTTATGATAAAACTTGCCAACCGCATAAAAAGCATAGAAATCTCCAGTCTTTGGAGCGGACACAAACACATCGTGTGGAACCTCAACGCCGACGTCAACGTGCTCAGCGGAAAGAACGGTGCCGGCAAAAGCACCATTCTCAACAAACTCATCCAGCACCTGCGCACCATGCCCTCGTCGGGGGAAATCTCCGGCAACACGCGGCTCGGCGTGAAGATCGACTTCCTGCCTTCCGACTCCACGGGCATCCGCTACGACGTGATACGCAGTTTTGACCGCCGCATGGTGACCGCCGACCCCGCCGGCGCGCTCGCCGACGCGCGCATAGTCACTGAGCTCGACTGGCAGCTCTACCTCATGCAGCGGCGCTATCTCGACTACCAGGTGAACGTGGCAAACCGCATGATCTCGCTGCTCACCGCCGGCGGAAGCGAAGCGCAGACGCGCGCCACGGAAGCGGCGCAGCAGAAAGCGCGCTTCCTCGACATCGTGGACGAACTCTTCCGCGAAACAGGCAAGCACATCGACCGCGAAAGCAACGAACTGAGTTTCGTTCAGTACGACGAACCGCTCTCGCCCTACCTCCTCTCCAGCGGCGAGAAGCAGATGCTGCTCATTCTCCTCACCGTGCTCACCGAGGACCGCCAGCCCTACGTGCTTTTCATGGACGAGCCCGAAGCAAGCCTCCACTTCGAATGGCAGCAACGGCTCATAGCCATCGTGCGCGAGCTCAACCCCAACGCGCAAGTGGTGCTCACCACCCACTCCCCCGCCCTCATCATGGACGGATGGGAAAGCGCCGTGACGGAAGTGAGCGAAATCACCGTATAACCCCCACCGCCCTACCATGAAACGACTCAACCAACACCTCGACTCGGCCTACATAGAGGCCATGAACCGGCTCGGCGGCAAGAAAGCGCGGCAGCGGGTGGTGGTCTACGTGGAAAGTTACGACGACGTGTTCTTCTGGAGCAATCTGCTGCGTCCGCTCGAGACCGACCGCTGCTACTTCGAAGTGATGCTGCCCTCGCGCACCTCGCTCTGCAAGGGAAAAAAGACGGCGCTCGCCAACGACCTCGGCGAGAGGCTCGGCAACGCCATGATTGCCTGCGTGGACGCCGACTACGACTACCTCATGCAGGGCACCACGCCCACCTCGCGCGAAGTGTGCACGAATCCCTACGTGTTCCACACCTATGCCTACGCCATAGAGAACTTCCAGTGCTACGCCCCGGCGCTCCACGACGTGTGCGTGATGGTCACGCTCAACGACCGCCGCACGTTTTCCTTCGAGGACTTCCTCACGGACTACTCGCGCGCCGTCTGGCCGCTCTTCGTGTGGAACGTGTGGTGCTACCGCTACGGCACGTACAAGCAGTTCTCCATGCTCGACTTCTACCACGTGGTAAGGCTACAGGAAATCAACTTCTACCACCCCGAACGCACCATTGACCACCTCCGCCACCTCGTCAACGCCAAGGTGAACCGCCTGCAGCGAACGTTTCCCGAAGGCAAAAAGACCTACAAACCCTTGCGCGATGAACTGCTCCGCCTCGGCCTCACGCCCGAAACCACCTATCTCTACATGCGCGGCCACGACATCTTCGACGGCGTGGTGAGCCCATTGCTCGCCGGCGTGTGCGAAGCGCTGCGCCGCGAACGCGAACACGAGATACGCCGGCTCGCCGAGCATTCCGTGCAGATGCAGAACGAACTCTCGGCTTACCAAAACGCTACAGCCACCATAGAGGAAATGCTCCGCAAGCACACGCAGTACATGACGTGTCCGCTCTACCGCCGCATACAGGACGACCTGCGCGCCTTCACCGAAAAGATAACGCAAACGCCGTCCGACGCCAAAACCCAAACGACAGAACAGCCCACATGACACTCCACATAAAAAACATGGTATGCCCGCGCTGCGTGATGGTAGTCACCGACATTCTCAACCGCCACGCGCTCTCGCCGCTAAGTGTGGCCATCGGCACAGCCGAAACGGCCGTGGCGCCCACCGACGCGCAGCTCCGTGCGCTTGCCGCCGACCTGCAGAGCGTAGGCTTCGAGCTGGTGCGCGACGAGGGCGCGCAGCTCGTGGTGCGCGTGAAGTCGGCCATCACGGAAGCCATCGAACTTCCGCAAGCGGTGCGCACCACACTCTCGGCTTTCATTGCCGAACGCCTCGGCATGGACTACACCGCACTCTCCCGTGCCTTCTCCGCCGCCGAGGGGCAGACCATAGAAAGCTACGCCGTGAATGCCCGCATAGACCGCGCCCGAATGATGATGGACAGCGGCGAGACGAGCGTAAAGGAGCTCGCCTTCCGCCTCGGCTACTCCAGCGTGGCTCACTTCTCGCGGCAGTTCAAGCAAACGGCGGGCATCACCCCTACGGAGTATCTCGCACGGAAAAGAGGGTAGCGCCAACACGCTTACGCATTGAAAGGCGCGGTAGCATGAGGGCAAAGCCCACACTTCCTTCACTCCGTACGACACCGCCTACACCCATTATTATATATATATGTACATGATACGCCACGTCACTCCCGCCGATGCTGCCGAAATAGCCGGCATCTACCGCCACTACATACTCGAGACCACCGTAACGTTCGAAACAGAAGCCGTGGGCGAAGAAGAGATGCGCCAGCGCATTGCCGACTTCTCCGCCCACGGACTTTACTTTGTCTACGAAGAAGGCGGACGTATCGTCGGCTACTGCTACGCCCACCCGTGGAAGGAGCGCAAAGCCTACTGCCACACGCTCGAGACCACCGTGTACCTCTCCCCCGAAGCGCACCACCGAGGCATAGGCCGAAAGCTCATGGAGCGCCTCATTGAAGCATGTCGCGAAACACCCGCCCATACCCTCATAGCCTGCATCACGGGCGAGAACACCGCAAGCATAGCCTTCCACCGCACACTCGGCTTTGAAGAGAAATCGCATTTCACGGAAGTGGGAAACAAATTCGGCCGCTGGCTCGACGTCATCGACATGGAACTTTTATTGACGAAATAAAATAGTGCAACACTCCCGCAGAATTGTGTAACGCCCACGCTCGCCCCGCATCGTACCTTTGCATTCGTAAATCACAAATGCAAACTCATTCTTCCCTAAACTTAATGAAGCATCCCCTACCCCATAGCCGCGCCGCAGCCCTCACCCTCGCCGCACTCCTCGGCACCGCACCGCTGCTGGCGCAAAGCCCGGAAGACCAACTCCCCGACTCCGTCCGCTCCGAAGCCGCCGAACAGCATCTTCACGAAGCCGGCGTGTCAGCCAAACGCAAGCCGCTCAGCCGACTCGGCGGTGTGGAAAACGGATTCACCATGAACCGCCAGGAAATCTTCAAGGCGGCGTGCTGCAACCTTGGGGAAAGTTTCACCACGAACCCTTCCGTCGACGTAAGCTACACCGATGCCGCCACCGGAGCGCGACAAATCAAGCTCCTCGGCCTTTCCGGCGCCTACGTGCAGATGCTCACCGAAAACGTACCCGCCTTCCGCGGTGCCGCAGCCCCCTACTCGCTCGGCTACGTGCCCGGACCGTGGATGCAGAGCATACAGGTGTCGAAAGGCGCCGCCTCAGTGAAAAACGGCTACGAAAGCATCACGGGGCAAATCAACGTGGAATATCTCAAACCTCAGACCGAACCCTCGCTCGAAGTGAACCTCTACGGCGACAGCAAGAGCCGCATTGAAGCCAACGTGGCGGGCAACGTCCATCTCAACTCCAAACTCTCCACCGCCCTGCTCGCACACTACGAAGACGCCTTCAGCCACCACGACGAAACGCACGACGGCTTCCTCGACAAGGCCAACGTGCGACAGTACCACCTGCAGAACCGCTGGGCGTGGATGGGCGAACGCTACATCTTCCAGGCTGCCGTGAATGCCTTGGGCGAAAACCGCAACGGAGGCCAGACCGCCCACGCACATCTGCACCCCAACACGGAGCGCTACCTCATAGGCATCGACACGCACCGCTACGATGCGTTCATGAAGAACGCTTTCGTGCTCAACCCCGAACACGGCACAAACCTCGCGCTCATCCTCTCCGGAGCATGGCACGACGCCGACGCCTCCTACGGTCACCGCGCCTACGACGTGACGGAAAAGGAAGGCTATGCCTCGCTGCTTTTCGAAACAAACTTCACGAAGCACCACAGTCTCTCGGCAGGCCTCAGCCTCAACCACGACTATCTCAACCAGAACTATCGCCTCTCCCACGACGCCGCACCGCTCACTCCGCTGAAGGAGAAGGAGACCACGCCCGGCGCTTACGCGCAGTACACCTATAACCTCAACGACAAACTCATCCTCATGGGCGGACTGCGCGCCGACCACAGTTCGATGTACGGCACCTTCGTCACCCCGCGTTTCCATGTAAAATACGCCCCGTCGCACGCCGTGAACTTCCGTCTCTCGGCTGGCAAAGGATTCCGCACGGTCCACCCGCTCGCAGAGTACAACTACCTCCTCGCCTCGGGCCGCAAAGTGGAAATAGACCGCCTCTCGCAAGAAGAAGCTTGGAACTACGGCGCCAGCGCCAACTTCAAGATTCCCCTCTTCGGCCACGTGCTCGACCTCGGCGCGGAGTACTACTACACACACTTCATCCACCAGACGGCAGTGGACATGGACGCCGACGTGGCAGCATTCCGCATAGCCAACGTGGCGGGGCGCTCGTTTTCCCACACCGTGCAAGTCGAAGCCAACTACACGCTCTTTCGCGGCATGACGCTCACCGCCGCCTACCGCTACAACCACGTGCGCCAGACCTCAGGCGGAGCCTTGCGCGAACGCCCGCTCACCAGCCGCTACAAGGCGCTACTCACCGCCTCCTACAAGACACCGCTCGAACTCTGGCAGTTCGACGTCACCGCCACGCTCAACGGCGGCGGACGCCTGCCGCTCCACTACATAGAAGGCACCGACGAGACCACCGCCGACGCCCGCTTCCCCGCCTATGCCGGACTCAACGTGCAGGTGACGCGGTGGTTTCGCCACTTCTCCATCTACGTGGGCGGCGAGAACCTTACAAATTACCGACAGAAGCTGCCCATTCTCAACGCCCACAATCCCTGGAGCGAGCGCTTCGATGCCACGCAGGTATGGGGACCCGTCCACGGCGCAATGGTATACGGCGGCTTACGATTTAACTTAGGAAAATTATGAAAAAGACAAACATCATTCTCGTTGTGCTCACGATAGCCGTCGTGGCACTGGGCATCGCCCTTCTCCGCGTGACTACCTCTCAGAGCGAAAGCGCCAAAACCGAAACTGCAACCTTCGAAGGCGAAGACATGGGCGACTTCCGCGCCATTTCCTTTGCCGAAGGCACACAGATAGACCCGTTCCATTTCTTCACGGGCGACGGACTGCTCCTTGCCGCCGGCGACATAAAGGCTTCCAACGCCATGACCATCGGCTGGGGCACGTTAGGCACGCTTTGGGGCGAGCCCGTGGCCACAGTCTACGTGCGCGAGGACCGCTTCACGCACAAGTTCACCGAAGAGAGCGACTACTTCACCATCATGTCGTTCAAAGACAAGAAAGTGCTCGCCTACATGGGAAGCCACAGCGGACGCGATGCCGACAAGGCCAAAGAGCAGGGCTTGCACACCTACTACACGAAGCACGGCGCGCCTTACTATGCCGAAGCCGACACCGTGATTGAATGCCGCAAGCTTGCCGCCACGAAATTATCCGACGAAAACTTCTGCGACTCCGTGCCTCGTCGCATATACGAAAAGGCCAACGGCAACTACCACACGCAATATATAGGCAAGGTGGTAGGCGCATGGGCCAAAAAGCAATGAGCATGAAAGCAAAATATCCCGTAGAGGGAATGAGCTGCGCCTCGTGTGCCGCCCACGTGGCGAAAGCGCTGCGCAGCGTGGAAGGCGTGGAAGACGTGAACGTGAATCTGCCGATGAACACGGCGGAAGTTCTTTTCGACGAGGCGCGCTGCACGCCTGCCATGCTTGAAAGCGCCGTGAGTCGCATGGGCTTCACGCTCCGCACCGACCGCCCGCTCTCCACGGGGGCAGCAAGCGGCAATTCGCAAGCAGATGAGGGCCAGGAAAGCGCAGAAAGCGCTCCCGACGAAGCCGAAGAGGCGGAGAAGGCCTATGCCCGTCGCTACGCCACGCTTCGCCGTCGCGCCACGGGTGCCGTGGCGGTGGCGGTGCCGCTGCTGGTGTTGAGCTTGGTGCCGGGGCTATTCAGCGGACAGGAGTTTCTCCTGTTTCTTCTTGCCGCCTTCTCGCTCTGGAAATTCGGCCGCGAATTCTACGCCAACGCCTGGCGGCTGCTCCGCCACGGCACGTCGAACATGGACACGCTCGTGGCGCTCAGCACGGGAGTGGCATTTCTCTTCAGCAGTTTCAACCTTTTCTTTCCTCAGTTCTTCACCGCACGCGGACTGCAGCCGGCGCTCTATTTCGACTCTTCGGGCGTGATTACGGCGCTCATCCTCGTGGGCCGCTTGTTTGAAGCGCGCGCCAAACGCCGCACATCGGCAGCCGTGCGCTCGCTCATGGGACTTCAGCCCAAGGAAGTGGTGCGCATAAACGCCGACGGCTCTTCGCAAACGGTGCTCATCAGTTCCATCCACGCGGGCGACACGCTTCTTGTGCGCCCCGGCGAACGCATAGCTGCTGACGGCGAAACGATAAAGGGCGAAAGTGCCGTAGACGAGAGCATGATAAGCGGCGAACCGCTTCCCGTGATGAAAACTCCGGGCGAAAAACTCCATGCCGGCACGGTAAACGGCCAGGGCACGCTCTTCATGCGCGCCGAACAGGTGGGACGCAACACGCTCCTTGCGCAAATAGTGCGCATGGTGCAGGAAGCGCAAGGCACAAAGGTTCCCGTGCAAAACATGGTGGACCGCATAGCTGCGGTGTTCGTTCCTGCCATCATCGTCATCGCGCTGCTCAGTCTCGGAGCATGGACGTTGCTCAGTCCGACGGACGGACTGGTGCGCGGACTGCTTGCCATGGTGAGCGTGCTCGTGGTGGCATGTCCCTGCTCGCTCGGACTTGCCACTCCCACGGCCATCATCGTGGGCATCGGGCAAGGCGCGCGCCACGGACTGCTCATAAAAGACGCCACAAGCCTTGAAACGGGCCGCACCATCGACGCCGTGGTGATGGACAAGACGGGAACGCTCACGGAAGGGCACCCCGTAGTGCTCAGCAGCGTATACGCTTCTTCCTCCAATGGTTCGCCCGTCAACGCCGACGCTCTGAAACGCGCCTGGGCTTCGCTTGAAGCGCCCAGTCAGCACCCGTTGGCGGAAGCCATAAACAATTATTTGCAGGGAACGCCCACGGAGAGCGTCGCTAATTTCATAAATTTGCCGGGCAAAGGCATCGGAGGCGAAATAGGCGGCGTGCCGTTCCTCGTGGCATCGCCCGAAGAAATGGAAGCCCGTTCCTACGCACGCCTTCCCGAGGTCGACGCTTTTCTCCATGCGCAAAGCAACGCTACCGCCACGCTGGTATGTCTTGCGGCAAACGGCACCGTGGTTTCTGCCATCGCCATTGCCGACCGCATCAAGCAAGGTGCACCAACAGCAATAGCCCAACTTCAGGCGATGGGCATAGAAACCCATCTTCTCACGGGCGACAACGAGCGCACGGCGCTTGCCATTGCCCACGAGGCGGGCATTAGCCACGTCAGTGCACGGGCGCTTCCCGCCGACAAGGCAGCTTATATAAAGAGGCTACAAGCCGAGGGCCACCACGTGGCCATGGTGGGCGACGGCATCAACGACAGTGCGGCCATGGCGGCAGCAGACTTGAGCATCGCCATGGGAAGCGGCAGCGACATTGCCATCGAAACGGCGCAGGTGACGCTTCTCTCGCCCGACCTGCGGAAAGTGGCGCAGACGCTGCACCTCTCGCGCATCACCACGCGCACCATTCGCGAAAATCTCTTTTGGGCTTTCGTCTACAACGTGACAAGCATCCCCGTTGCGGCAGGCATTCTCTACCCGCTCTGCGGATTTATGCTCAACCCCATGATTGCCGGCGCCGCCATGGCGCTCAGCAGCGTGAGCGTGGTGAGCAATTCGCTGCGCGCCGGACGAAAAAAACTCTGACAACGGCACACGGATACACCGCTCCCGGCGTTCCGCTCCTTATCAGCACAAACAAATCAAACACATACAACACAAACCGCTATGAAACGTTATCTTTTTCTCCTCCTCGGCCTCGTGCTGAGCTTCAGCGTGGCATTTGCCAAAGACATCAAGACGCTCGTAGTCACCACCACCCCGCAGATGCACTGCGAAAACTGCGAAAAGAAAATCAAGAACGGACTGAAGTTCGTGAAAGGCGTCAAGGACATCCAGACCAGCGTGGAAAAGCAGACCGTAACCATCAAATACGATGCCGACAAGGTTTCTGCCGATGCCATCTACGCTGCATTCACTAAGATCAACTACACCGCCAAGGAAGTGAAGGCCGGTTGCGCAGGTGCGTGCAGCGCTCAGCAGAAGAGCTGCTGCAAGAAGAGCACCGACAACGCCAAGAAGGCCAGCTGCTGCAAAGCCGAAAAGGCCGACACCACGAAGAAGGCCGGCTGCTGCAAAAGCCAGGGCGGCTGCTGCAAGAAAGCGGCCCAAGCAGAAAGCAAAAGTTCTTGCGGAAAGAGCGAAGGCGGCTGCTGCAAATAACTCCCCTTTACCCCCACCCCCACTCACGCGCCAGCGCGTCGGTTACGAACCGATTCGCCGGCGCGTAATTTTTTCACGCAAGGCGAAGAATGCCGCCCGGAGCAGCTTTTATCTTTCACTTTGCAAACTAAACTTCGCATTCCTGCACACAAAGAAATGCGCAAGGCTATAAATCTCACATTTTGCCCTTAAAAATCCTTCGCAAGTATCTTTTTGTTTTGATTTATGTACTTAAATTTGCAGCTGTAAACCAAAAACTAAAAATTACGCGGCATTGCGTAAGCACTTGTGGCATGCAAGCCGCTTGAACGACTCAACAAAACACTTGTCAAAAATGAAAAGATTCAAGACAAAATGGGTGGCGTTTTTCGTCATTATGGCACTGATTTGCATAGGCGGTGCCTTCGTGCCCGAAGCCAAGAACCTCTGGACGCCCGATGCGGCAGTCTCTTCAGCCGATGTGGCGTGGATGATCACGGCCACCATCTTCGTGCTGATGATGACCCCCGGTCTGGCGTTTTTCTATGGAGGTATGGTCAACAAGAAGAACGTCATATCCACCATCTTGCAGAGTTTCATCGCCATGGGCGTCATCAGCGTGGTGTGGGTAGTGGTAGGTTTCAGCCTTGCCTTCGGCGACAACATTGGAGGCGTGATAGGTTCGCCCGCCACGTTTTTCATGTTTAAAGGCGTAGGCGCACAGACCCATGCACTGCTTGCCCCCACCATTCCCCTTGCTCTCTACGCACTTTTCCAGATGAAATTTGCCATCATCACGCCTTCGCTCATCACCGGCGCCTTTGCCGAGCGCGTGAAGTTCTCGGCCTATCTGGTGTTCATGGTGCTCTTCTGCATATTCATCTACTGTCCGCTTGCCCACTGCACTTGGCACCCCGACGGCCTTTTCCGTCAGTGGGGCGTAGTTGACTTTGCGGGCGGCATCGTGGTGCATGCCTCTTCCGGCATTGCCGCCCTCGCCGGCGCCATCTTCCTCGGCCGCCGCGTGAAGACGGGCAACAACGAAGGCCCCGCCAATGTGCCCTACGTGGTGCTCGGCGCCGCCATGCTCTGGCTGGGATGGTTCGGATTTAACGCCGGTTCGTCGCTCCACGCCGATGAGATAGCAGTAAAGGCATTCCTCAACACCAACACGGCATGCGCCACCGCCATGCTCACCTGGCTCTTCTTCGACTCGCTCATGGGCCGCAAGGCTTCCGCCATGGGAGCTGCAGTAGGCGCAGTGGTAGGTCTTGTGGCCATCACGCCTTCCGCCGGTTACGTCACGGTAGGCCAGTCGCTCTTCATAGCTTTCATCACCACTCTCGTGTGCAACGTGGCCTGCCACTGGAGCGACCGCTCGGGCCGCCTCGACGATGCGCTCGACGTGTTCCCCACCCACGGCACAGGCGGTATATTCGGCACCGTACTCACCGGCATCTTCATTCAGGAAGGCCTCATGGCTGGCACATGGGAAGGCTTCGTGGTGTTCCTCTACCATCTCCTGGCAGTAGCCATCGTGATTGTCTACACCTTCGTAATGAGCATGCTGCTCTACTGGGTGGTCAACAAAATGATACCCATGCGTGTAAGCCGCCGCAGCGAGCAGATAGGTCTCGACATCAGCCAGCACGGCGAGAGTTACAACTTTGCAGACGTCGCTTCCGACGACGACGATGACGACATGTAGCATACACCTTCTGCCAGCGGGCAGACGCATACCATAAGAATACCAACCTTAAAGACCTTAATCTCTCTTCAGATAAACACACACTATTCACACGGCCGTGTGCTTCCGCCACAAATTTCTTGCGGAAGCCACGGCCGATTTTTGTGTGATGAAACGTCATTTTCCATTGTGCCGCTCCGAAGAAAGCCACGTCTGACCACCGTTCTTTACCTCACAACCGAACAGAAATGCAAAATATAGGCAATTTTGGAGGAAAACAACGTTGCTGTTTTTGAGTTTGAACACGAAACACTACCTTCGTGATTCGATAACAACAAATCTCAGAACATGGCAGACAAGAACTCTATTCCCCAATTCGTAAATAGCGAATCATTCATGGAAGACAAAAACTACGTAACGTGGTTGTCCGACCTGAAAAAGCGTTTCCGCACGGCACAACTCAAAGCGGCCATCAAGGTGAATACGGAAATGCTCAAATTCTACTGGAGTTTGGGCGAAGACATTTGCCACAAGCAAAAACAATACAAGTGGGGCGCAAAGGTCATCGACAGACTAAGCCTCGACATGCGCGCGGAATTCCCTAAGAGTGAGGGATTTTCGAGAGCCAACCTATACCACATAAAAAGATGGTTTACGTTCTATTCAAGCCAAATTGAATTTGTCTACCAAGCTGGTAGACAATTACAGAAAGTGGACAATGCCGACACTCCCATCCCCGAAATACTGCTTACCGTGCCATGGCGACACCATACGGTGATCGTTTCAAAATGCGACACCATCGCTGCCGCCATGTTCTATCTCAACAAAGTTGTTGAAGGCAACATGAGCCGCAACGAGTTGGAGTATTCTGTCAAAGCTCAGCTATACGAACACTCGGGCAAGGCGCTAAACAATTTCGACGTTACGCTTCCCCACCCACAAAACGAACTGGCTGCGGAAATCATTAAAGACCCGTACAAGCTGGACTTCTTCACCTTGCCAAACAAGTTCAGCGAAATGGATCTGGAAAACAAGTTGGCCACAAACATCACCCGTTTCCTGCTTGAACTGGGTAAAGGTTTCGCGTTCGTAGGGCGACAAATGGAACTTGACACACCAAGCGGAAAAGCATACTTCCCCGATATGGTTTTCTATCACACGCGACTGAAATGCTATGTGGTAATAGAACTGAAAACGGTAGACTTCATGCCCGAATTCATCGGCAAGCTGAACTTCTATGTATCCGCCGCTGACGAACTGCTCAAGGGAGACGGCGACAATCAGAGCATCGGCATTCTTCTTTGCAAGAACAAAGACTCGTCCGTCGTAGAATGGTCTCTGCGCGGCATAACCACTCCTTTAGGCGTAGCCAGTTATCAGTTGCAGCAGGTATACGAACGGACTTTGCTTGAAATGAAACAAGAAATGGTCGAGCAAGGATAGAAGCAAGGTTTATGCATGCAAACATCCGCCTTGCGCCGCTAGTGCGAAACGAACCGCATGCCGGAGAAATTCCAAGGCAGCAAATTCAAATTTCCCCTAGGCCCAAAACGTTGGAACCGCGGCCCAAAATTCACAAACGTTCGCAAAATCTCCGCCCCTAAAGTTCGCCAATCGCACGCACGCGTGTGCGCGCGAACATTTAATATATACGCGCTGACGATAGGCGAGCAACCGCAAGTTTTGCACACGCCGCCACACTTTGTGCGCATTTTTTGTTACCTTTGCCCCAAAATATGCGGGGCAGAAGCACGCCTTCCGCCCCACTCCACGTAAACCGGGGGACGAAGCCGCACGGCACGCCCCATCCCATAACACCATTCTATCCAAATGAGTGAACAACAGAAGAAAATCAAGCAGCTTGTAGAGCTCCGCCAGAAGGCACGCCTCGGCGGCGGCGAGAAAGCCATCGAAAAGCAGCACGCTAAAGGCAAAGCCACCGCACGCGAACGCATTGAACTCCTCCTCGACAAAGGTTCGTTTGAGGAAATGGATATGTTCAAACTCCACCGTTGCCACAACTTCGGCATGGAGAAGAAACAATACCTCGGCGACGGCGTAGTGGCCGGCAGCGGTACCATCAACGGCCGCCTCGTATACGTATTCGCACAGGACTTCACCGTAAACGGAGGTTCCCTCTCCGAAACCATGGCGCAGAAAATCTGCAAAGTCATGGACCAGAGCATGAAGATGGGCGCTCCCTGCATCGGTATCAACGACTCAGGCGGTGCTCGCATTCAGGAAGGCATCAACGCCCTCGCCGGTTTCGGCGAAATCTTCCAGCGCAACATTGAAGCCTCCGGCGTAGTGCCCCAGATCAGCGGCATCTGCGGTCCCTGCGCAGGCGGTGCCGTATATTCCCCCGCACTCACCGACTTCGTAGTCATGCTCCAGGGCGTGAGCTACATGTTCCTCACCGGCCCGAAGGTGGTAAAAACCGTAACCGGCGAAGACGTAACCCAGGAAGACCTCGGCGGCGCCAAAGTTCACTCCACCAAGAGCGGCGTGTGCCATTTCGTGGCTGAAAGCGAAGAAGACTTTGCTGCCATCGTGCGCAAGCTTCTTTCCTACATGCCGCAAAACAACCGCGAGCGCGCTCCCCGCGTTGAATGCACCGACCCCATCGACCGCAAGGAAGACCTCCTCAACGAAATCATCCCCGACAACCCCAACATGCCCTACGACATGTACAAGGTAATCGGCGCAGTGACCGACAACGGCGAGTTCCTCGAAGTGCAGCGCAACTTCGCACGCAACATCATCGTAGGCTTCGCCCGTTTCAACGGCGAAAGCGTGGGCATCGTAGCCAACCAGCCCAGCGTATACGCCGGCGTGCTCGACTGCAACGCCTCACGCAAGGCCGCACGCTTCGTACGCTTCTGCGACTGCTTCAACATCCCCATCGTATCGCTCGTTGACGTGCCCGGATTCCTTCCCGGCACCGGCCAGGAGTACAACGCCGTGATCGACCACGGTGCAAAACTTCTCTACGCCTACGGCGAAGCCACCGTGCCCAAGGTGACCGTCACGCTCCGCAAGAGCTACGGCGGCAGCCACATCGTGATGGGTTGCAAGCAACTCAAGGCCGACCTCAACTACGCATGGCCTTCATCCGAAATCGCCGTAATGGGCGCTGCCGGTGCCGTTGCCATCATCGACGGCAAGGAAGCCAAGACGAAAGAAGACCCCAAGGCCTTCCTCGCCGAGAAGGAGAAAGAGTACAACGACCTCTTCACCAACCCCTACAAGGCTGCCGAGTTCGGCTACATCGACGACGTCATCGAACCCCGCAACACCCGCTTCCGCATCTGCCGCGCACTCGCACAGCTTGCCAACAAGCGCGAAACGCGTCCCGCCAAGAAGCACGGCAACATACCCTTGTAAATCCTCCCTTAGGAAGAGAAATCACGAACGGTGCAGGAAGCGGCGCCCTTTCCGCATGCCGTGCAAGCGCAAGCAGCATCGCCTTGCGACGAAAAGCACGCCCGCGCCCCGCACCGTTCGGCAAAACCTCTCACAATGAAGACATTCCAATACACACTCGGAGGTCAGACCCTCACACTGCGTGTCGACGACGCAAAAGGCACCGTGGCTGAAATCCTCGTAGACGGAAAGCAGCACATGCCCGCCGAAAGCGAAATGCCCGCCTATGCGGCAGCCATCGCCCTCGCCCTCATCGAACACGAAGTGGAGATTGTTCACGACGACGAACCCGGCTTCATCACCGTAAACCGTACGGAAAGCCCGTGGAACGCCCCGCACGAACTCATGAACCAACTCTGATTTCATCCCCCTCATATTCCCCATACACAAAGAGAAATGAAACAATACAAATATACCATCAACGGTGCACAGTTCGACGTGACCATCGAAAGCATCGCCGGCCAAAAAGCAAAAGTACAGGTCAACGGCATACCCTTCGACGTGGAAATGCAAGGCTCCGCACTCACTGAAGGCGACCTTCCCACGGTAGCCGCCGACGCACCCGCAGCAGCAGCCGCTCCCGCCGCTCCCGCAGCCGAAGCACCCGCAGCAGCTCCCGCAGCCGCCAAGGGCGCCGCCGGCGCAGGCACTCCCGTAAAGGCTCCGCTCCCCGGCGTGGTCACCAAAGTGCTCGTAAGCGCAGGACAAGCCGTAAAGAAAGGCGACACCGTGCTCGTGCTTGAAGCCATGAAGATGGAAAACAACATCACCGCCGAAGCCGACGGCTCAGTAACCGGCATCTGCGTTGCTGCCGGCGACAGCGTGATGGAAGGCACCACGCTCCTTACCATCGGATAGTCACGGAAGTTTTTCCACACACCGACAACCGCCCTGGTTCAACCTCTCCCGATTCGGGCGTTGAACCAGGGCGTTGCCGTTTATCCCCGTCGCGTTCACACCACGCCCCATGAAACAACTCCACTACATCACCGCCCTGCGTTTCCCGCTGGCGCTCCTCGTGGTACTCATCCACTGCGACATCGCGCAACGCACCACGGGTGCAAACTCCCAATTTGCCGACATCGCACCCCTCTGCGAGTTTTTCTCCAAGCGCATCACCGCAGTAGCAGTGCCTATGTTTTTCGTCATCTCCGGCTTCCTCTTCTTCCGCGGAAAGCAAGAGTTTACGCTCGGCTACTACAAGGCGAAACTCCAAAGCCGCGTGACCACGCTCGTTGTACCCTACGTCGCGTGGAACCTCGTGGCGTTTCTCATCTATGCCGCAAAAGACCTTGCAGCGGGCCAAAGCCTTCAGTTTCCGCTCTCCCTCAATCTCTTTTGGGGTGTGCGCGAGCTATCGGGAGGCAGCGTGAACATCCTCGGGCAGCAAATCGGGGCTACGCTAGCCCCCGTGCAAATGCCGCTATGGTTCGTACGCGACCTCATCGTGCTCGCCGCAGCAAGTCCCGTGCTTCATTTTCTGATTAAACGCCTCGGCGTGCTTGCACTCATCGTCTTCGGCCTGCTCTGCTTCATGCTCTGGCCCAACATAGGCGGCATCACATTCAAAGGAGCGTTTTGGTTTGGCATAGGCGCATGGTTCGCCATTCGGGCGAAGGACCCGCTGGCTTCTACACGCCGTTTCCTTTGGCCTTGCGTAGCGGGAACATTCGTGAGCCTTGCGCTGCGCTGCACACTCCAGGAGGCATGTCCGCCTGCAGCAGGTTTCTTCGACGTCCTCTACGTGATGTGCGCCATGGTATCCCTTCTTCACCTTGCTGCAGCCTACACGCGCCGCCGTAAGCCCAACGCCTTTCTCGCCTCCTCCTCGTTTTTCCTCTACGCCTTCCACACCATCCCCATTTTCGCGGTCATCGCACTGTTTCCCCGCCTTGGCGAAAATCTGAGCGTAGCGATGCAGACCGTCTGCTACGTGGGATGCTACGCCATAGCCGTCGGCAGCAGCCTTGCAGCCTTTGCCGTTGCCTGGCGGTGCGGAAAATGGGCCGCTCCACTCACTGGCATCTGGAAATAGCGGTGAAACCGTAGAACAGATTACTTATCCCTAAAACATCTTCCCATGAATCCCAACGAAATCCCCTCACAACCCAACCAACCCAACCCTTACGCTCCGCAGCAGCCGCCTTACGGTCAGCAAGAACCTACTTATGGCGCACAGCAGCCGCCCTACGGCCCGCAACCCATGCCTTACGCGCAGAAGCCGAAGCGCCACACGGCACTCATCATCGTGTGCGTGATTGCCGCCCTGCTTTTCATGCTCATCGTCACCTGCCCCGACACCAACGCCCATAAGGACGCGGTGAAAAGAGTGCTTTCGGAAATGGTCGACAAAAGGGTGGCAGAAAACGAGAACACCCTCGGTTCAGCCATCGGCGGCTTCTTTGTACAGCAACTGACGAACTTTGCCGTGGAGAACAACCTTACCGTCGACAACTACTTCATCTGCTCCGTGGGAAGCATACACTTCGCGGGATTCAAACGCACCGTCTCGTTCGGCATTCTCGGACACGTCTACACATTTAACAGCGAATCCGCAGAAAAGGCCATCAACAAAGCATCTGAAGGCTCCGAAAACGCAGGCGACGACGCCGAAGGCTCCGCTTCTTCCTCCTCCTACGACGAAGTGGACAGCCAGCTCGATGCCGCCAGCAAACTGCTTGAAGAAGCAGGCTCGCTCGCCGACTCGTCGGACATCCACACAATAGAAGACGCCCGCAAAGCCGGCGCAAAAGTAAACGAAGCCGTGCAGCACGCCGCTTCAACCGCCGAACGCGTATCCGGCGCGCTCGACAAAGCAGCATCAACCATAGACAAGCTCATCGACAACGTGGAAAACGGTGAATAGTTACTGCATTCTCCGACACCCGTTCTTGAAAAAGCCCTAAATCGCTACTTTGAAGTCTGAAAAATCACATAAAAGGGCAGAAAATACCATCGAACCATGGCATAAGCATAACTTCAAATCAGTAAATTTGCACAAACGAGGAACAAGCGCAGCCATAGAGCCGCCGCGCAGTTACTCGCCACCGGCTTATCGTGAAACAGACTTATTCGTAAACAACATATAAAGCTTCCTATGGTCAAAATAACAAAAGAGGCAGCCCTTCACTACCACGAAATGGGCAAGCCCGGCAAAATTGAAGTAACCCCCACCAAGCCCTACCGCACGCAGACCGACCTCTCCCTCGCCTACTCCCCCGGCGTGGCAGAACCGTGCCTCGAAATCCAGAAAAATCCGCACGACGCCTACCGCTACACCAACAAAGGCAACCTCGTGGCCGTCATCTCCAACGGCACCGCCGTGCTCGGACTGGGCGACATAGGAGCCATGAGCGGCAAGCCCGTAATGGAAGGCAAGAGCCTCCTTTTCAAAATCTACGCCGGCGTAGACGCCTTCGACATCGAAGTGAACGAAAAGGACCCCGAGAAGTTTATTGCCGCCGTGAAAGCCATTGCCCCCACCTTCGGAGGCATAAATCTTGAGGACATCAAAGCTCCCGAATGCTTTGAGATAGAACAGCGCCTCAAGGCAGAGCTCGACATTCCCGTCATGCACGACGATCAGCACGGAACCGCCATCATTTCCGCCGCCGGCCTCATCAATGCCCTCGACGTGGCAGGAAAGAAGATTGAAGACGCACGCATCGTGGTCAACGGTGCCGGTGCCGCCGCCATCTCCTGCACCCGCCTCTACTGCGCCTTCGGTGCAAGAAAAGAGAACGTGGTGATGCTCGACTCCAAAGGCGTAATCACCGCCGACCGCGACAACCTCAACGAGCAAAAGCGCGAGTTCGCCACCACACGCACCGACGTGCACACGCTTGCCGAAGCCGTAAAGGACGCCGACGTGTTCGTTGGTCTCTCCAAAGGCAACGTGCTCACACAGGACATGGTGCGCTCCATGGCAAACAACCCCATCATCTTCGCACTGGCCAATCCCGTGCCCGAAATCTCCTACGAAGACGCCATGGCAGCGCGTCCCGACGTGCTCATGAGCACAGGACGTACCGACTATCCCAACCAGATCAACAACGTAATCGGCTTCCCCTACATCTTCCGCGGTGCACTCGACACGGCAGCCAGCGCCATCAACGAAGAAATGAAGATGGCAGCCGCAAAAGCCATTGCCGACCTCGCACGCCGCCCGGTGCCCGACATCGTGAACCGCGCCTACCACGTGCGCAACTTCACCTTCGGCCCCGACTACTTCATACCCAAACCCGTAGACCCGCGTCTCATCACCGAAGTGTCCATGGCAGTAGCCAAGGCAGCTATGGAAAGCGGAGTGGCACGCACGCCCATCACCGACTGGAAGGCTTACCGCCAGCGTCTGCGCGAACTTATGGGACAGGAGTCGAAGTTCACGCAAAATCTCTACGACACTGCACGCATGAATCCCAAGCGCGTAGTATTTGCCGAAGGCACCCACCCCACTATGCTCGAAGCCGCCGTGCGTGCAAAGGAAGAAGGCATCTGCTTCCCCGTACTCCTCGGCAACGACGTGCAGATACGTAAAATTGCAGAAGACCTCAAGCTCAACCTCGACGGCATAGAAATTCTCAACCTCCGCAACGACGACCAGACAGAGCGCCGCCACCGCTACGCACAGCTCTTCGCCAAGAAAATGGAGCGCAAGGGCTACACGCCGCAGGAAGCCGAGGACAAAATGTACGAGAGAAACTACTTCGGCATGATGATGGTGGAAACCGGAGAAGCCGACGCCTTCATCACGGGTCTCTACACGAAATACTCCAACACCATCAAGGTAGCAAAAGAAGTGGTGGGAATCCGCGAAGGCTACAACCACTTCGCCACCATGCACATCATCAACTCAAAGAACGGCCTGCTCTTCGTAGCCGACACGCTCATCAACCGTCACCCCGACGAAGAAGCGCTCTACGACATAGCCCGCCTTTCCGCTTCCACCGTGCGCTTCTTCAACCGCACGCCGACGGTGGCCATGCTCTCCTATTCCAATTTCGGCAGCGACAAGGAAGGTAGCGCCGAGCGCGTACAGCACGTCATCAAGCGCCTTCACGAGGAACACCCCGACTTCGCCATCGACGGCGAGATGCAGCTCAACTTCGCCATGAACCGCGAACTGCGCGACGAGAAGTATCCCTTCAACCGCCTCAAGGGTGCCGACGTCAACACGCTCATCTTCCCCAACCTCTCCGCAGCCAACGCTTCTTACAAGATAGTAAAGTCGCTCCAGGACGACGAGGAAGTGGTAGGCCCCATCCAGATGGGACTCAACAAGCCTATCCACTTCACCGACTTCGAAAGCTCCGTACGCGACATTGTCAACGTGACCGCCGTGGCTGTAATCGATGCCATCGTTCTTGAGAAGAAGAAAGAACAGAAGTAAACGGACCATGGTTTTCCTGTAAACCATACCGCAATCACTCCACCGAAGCTTCATGCCCGGTTCGCGCCGCTGGCATGAACGCTTCGGCTTTTTCGTTTTTTGTTTTCCAAGGAAAAATACCACTTGCCCCTAACCCATCACCGCATGAAGCGTTACATTTTCATTTTGCTCCTTGCTCTTTTCTCCTCCGCGGCCTATTCGCAGACTATCATAGAGTTGAACCGCGGCGGAAAGGTTCGTTCTAAAAACGCCGACGACTACCGTCGCGAGAACGGCAGCGAAGCAAAATACCGCGCCGACTCCCTGCAATACACCGACCATCTGCGCCGCGCCTTCTCCGCCCTCAGCACCGACTCTCTGCGCGAAGCTGAAGAACTCTTCAAGGCTTGCCTAAAACTGCGTCCCGAAGCTGCCGGCAACCACGTGATCCGTTATAACCTCGCCCTCATAGAAGTGGCTCGCGGAGAGTACGCGCAAGCCGTGAAAAGCCTTACCGCCATTCTCGACACCCAACCCGACTACCACGACGCCCGCCTCTCGCGCGCCGAAGTGAACTTGCAGATTGGAAATGCCTCCGAAGCCCTCAGCGACGCCGAAACGCTCATGCCGCTCGACACGCGGCGCTCCACCGTCAGCGGGGAAACGTCCAACCGCGCGCTCTTCATCAAAGCGGCAGCCCTTTACCAAATGCGCCGCTACCCCGACGCGAAAGCCAATGCGGAGAAACTCATGAGGATATGCCCCGAAAACGAAAATGCGCAGGTGCTCGAAGCCCTTTGCCTTTGCCGTATGGGGCAACCGAAGGAGGCGCTGAACCGTCTCAACTTCATCGTGGCGGCTCACCCCGACAACATCGACGCGCTCTCCACACGTGCCCAAATGGAGTACGACCAGCAACTCTACACCCTTGCCCGTGGCGACTACGACCTCCTCATCAAGCTTCAGCCCAACGAGAGCAACTGGCTCATTGAACGTGCACGCTCGCTCATCGGCCTGGGCGAAAAAGCCGCAGCCCGCCGCGACCTCGACAAAGCCGTGAGCCAAGGCACACCGCGCGGCGTGGTGCAGGCGCTCTACAACCTCACGCGATAACTTCCCGCCCTTCCTTTTGTTTTTGCAGCCTTACATTTGCTGCCCCACCCCTTACCACAATTATTCCCTGCAATGACCCTTCCCGGAACAAGCCGTCTGCTTCGTACACTCTGCCTTGCCGCACTGATTGCCACCGCGCTCCGCGCCACGGCGACAAATGCCGGCGGGCGACCAACCGTTTCCCCCGTCAGCCCCGACGTGCGCTATGAAGTGCGCGCCGTGTGGCTCACCACGCTCATGGGACTCGACTGGCCTTCGCGCCCTGCCGCCAGCGCCAGCGCGGCGCAAGTGCAAAAAGAAAGCCTTTGCCGCATGCTCGACCGCCTTCGCGACGTGGGCATCAACACGGTGCTTTTCCAGGCACGCCTCCGCGGCACCACGGCATACCCTTCCGCCATTGAGCCATGGGACGGCATTTTCTCCGGAAAGCCCGCCGTGGCTCCGCCCTACGACCCTCTCGCCTTTGCCGTCGAAGAGTGTCACAAGCGCGGCATGGAATGCCACGCCTGGGTGGTGGCGTTTCCCGTGTGCAAAGCCAACGTGGTGAAGCAGTTGGGCAAACGCGCCTTACCCTCTGCCCACCCCGAACTCCTACAGCGGTGCGGCGACCAATGGATGATGGACCCCGGAGTGCCTGCAACGGCCGACTATCTTGCCGGCATCTGCAAAGAAATAGCGGAGCACTATGATGTCGACGGCATCCACCTCGACTACATCCGCTACCCCGAGCCCGGCATTGCGTTTAGCGACGACCGCACGTTCAAGCGTTACGCCAATGGACAGACCGACCGCAAGGCTTGGCGCACCGACAACGTAAACCGCTGCGTGAAAGCCGTTCACGACGCCGTGAAGGGCGTTCGTCCGTGGATAAAGCTAAGCTGTTCGCCCGTAGGCAAGTTTGCCGACCTCTCGCGCTATTCCTCCCGCGGCTGGAACGCTCGCGACGCCGTTTCGCAGGATGCTCAGCGCTGGCTGCGCGAAGGCTGGATGGACATGCTCTTTCCCATGATGTATTTCGACGGCGACCACTACTACCCCTTCCTTGCCGACTGGCGAGAACACGACGCCTGCCGCGACGTGGTGCCGGGCTTGGGCATCTATTTCCTTTCCGAACGGGAGAAAAACTGGCCCCTGCTCACCGTGGAACGCCAACTCAACGTAGCGCGAAGCCAGCAGTTGAGCGGACAGGCCTTCTTCCGCGCAAAATTCCTGTTGAACGACGTGAAGGGACTTTACTCCTGGCTGCGCGACGACTTCTACGCCCTGCCCGCCCTTGTGCCGCCTATGGCCGACGCACCGGAAGAAAAACTTGAAGCGCCGAAAGTCGCACAACGCTTCAGCGGCATGCGCCTGAGCCTTAAATGGGACGAAGTGCAAGCCTCATCGCCCGTCCGCTACAACGTCTACCGCGTTGACTCCGTGCACGGCACGCGCCTTCTCTCCGTGCGCCAAAGCGCCACAAGCTTTGAAACCCTGCTTTCCCTTCCCGCCCTTCGCCATAGCCGCTACGTGGTGACGGCTGTCGACGCTTACGGACGCGAGAGCCAAGGCGGAAGCGATGCCGAAGCAGCACTGCACACCACAGACCGCTAACCTTTTACGACAAACACAGCCTTTATGGAAAATCCCGAGATAGAAACTGCCCGGCAAATCATAGAATTCACCGGCACCAGCCTTTTCCTTACCGGTCGCGCGGGAACGGGAAAAACCACGTTCCTTCGCCGCCTTCGCAACGCTTCGCCCAAGCGCATGGTGGTGCTTGCCCCTACGGGCATTGCCGCCATCAATGCCGGCGGCGTCACGCTTCATTCGTTTTTCCAGCTGCCCTTTGCGCCCTTTGTGCCCGGCACCTCGAACTTCAACAAAGAGAAACGCTATGCCATGAGCAAGCAGAAGCTCAAGCTCATTCGCAGTCTTGACTTGCTCGTGATTGACGAAATCAGTATGGTGCGCGCCGACCTGCTCGATGCCGTAGACGACGCCTTGAAGCGCTACCGCCACAACGGCAAGCCTTTCGGTGGCGTGCAGCTCCTGCTCATCGGCGACCTTCAGCAACTTGCCCCCGTGGTGAAGGACGAGGAGTGGAACATGCTCTCGCCTTACTACGAGACGCCCTATTTCTTTTCTTCGCGTGCCCTTCGGCAGACGAACTACACCACGGTGGAGCTCCTCACGGTCTACCGTCAGACGGACGAGGCCTTCCTTGCGCTGCTCAATGGCGTGCGCGAGGGCCACGCGACTGCCGACGTGCTGGCGAAGCTCAACAAGCGTTACGTGCCCAACTACCGCCCGACGCCCGACGACGGCACCATTCAGCTCGTCACGCACAACTGGCAGGCACATCAGATAAACGAGAACGAACTGCGTGCACTGGCGGGCGACGCGTTCATCTACAAAGCCAAGATTAAAGGCAAGTTTCCCGAACTCTCCTACCCTACGGACGAAACGCTCGAACTGAAGAAGGGCGCACAGGTGATGTTCGTGAAGAACGACGCCGACAAGCGCTACTTCAACGGCATGATCGGTCACATCACTTTCATTTCGGAAAAAGGTTTCCGCGTACGTCCCGACAAGAAAGACGCCGCGGAAATAGACGTGGCCGTCGAGTCGTGGGAAAACACGCGCTATGCGCTCAACGAAAAGACGCAGGAGATTGAAGAAGTGGTTGAAGGAACCTTCCAGCAGTTCCCCGTGAAGTTGGCATGGGCCATCACCATCCACAAAAGCCAGGGCCTGACGTTCGACCGCGTGGTCATCAACGCCGCCGGCGCTTTTGCCCACGGCCAGACCTACGTGGCGCTCAGCCGCTGCCGCACGCTGGAAGGCATCACGCTCACCTCGCCCATTCCCCCCTCGGCCGTGATTGCCGACAGCCATGTAGAAGCGTTCAATGCCGACATGCGCGCCCACCGCCTGGACGACGCAAAACTTCTCGACCTTAAAAACAGCTACGGCGTGTCGCTCCTCACGGATCTCTACACGTTTCACCGCGAGACCTACGGGCTGGAAACCATCAACCGCGTGTTCCAGGAATTTCTCTACAACGTCTACAGCGAGACGGCGCGCGGGCTGCAGAGCTACGTGGAGGCTTACAAGAAAGCCGTGCCCGACGTGGCGATGAAGTTCCAGTACCAATACCGGCAGATGCTCACGGAATGCCAGGCGGACTTCACCTCGCCCGAACTCCAAGCGCGCTTGCAGAAAGGCGCTACCTACTTCAGGGAAAAACTCCTCGACGTACAGCAACTCCTACCGCGTCTCGACGTGGAGATAGGCAATGCCGCGGCGGCGCGCCGCATGAGCACTGCCAAGGACGACCTTGTGAAGGACCTCGACGTACACATCCGTCTGCTCGAGCACGTAGCACGCCACGGTTTTTCGGTGAAGAGTTACCTCGACCAGCGTGCGAAATGCGTGCTCGAAGCCGAAAGCGGAAAAATCAAGAATGTGAAGGAAAACGGAGAAGCCACGGCACACGCACAAGTGCCGAGCGAAATAGTCCGTCCCGAACTCTACAATCGCCTTCGTGCGTGGCGCAAGCAGAAGATGGGCAAGGAACAAGTGGGGGCATCGAGCGTCATTTCGAACAATGCCATGCTGAGCCTCGCCAACCTAGCTCCCGACACGCTCGCCGCGCTCATGCGCGTGCCTTACTTCGGCGCCAAATCAATGAACCGCTACGGCAACGAAATTATCGAGCTCATCCTGCGCTACAAGTCCGACGTGAAGGAAGGCCGCGTGCAGGAACCCGCTGAAGCGCAACCCGTGCAGTCGGAAAAAGAACTGCGCAAACAGGAACGCGCTGCGGCAGCGCCGCAGAAGAAAACGTGGGAGGAGAGCTACGACCTCTACAAATCCGGACGCAGCATAGCGGAGATTTGCGAACTCCGTTCGCTCAAGCGCAGCACCATCGTGTCGCACCTCCTGCGCTATGCCGCCGACGAAGCAGTGCGAATAGAGGATTTCGTGGGTGCCGAAAACCTTGCCCTTCTGCGCCAGTACTTCTCCACTCACCCCATCGACAACATCGACACCATCACGCCCATCTACCAAGCCTTGAACGAGAAAGTGCCTTACGACGACATCCGCACCATGCTCACCTTCTACAGGAAAAGAAGTGCGGAGAAGTAGGCATTTATGTTCCACGCTATAGATATAAAGCAGTATGAAATATCCAATAGGAATACAGAGCTTTCAGCAAATCATCACCGACGGTTATGCGTATGTCGACAAGACAGCCTTGGTCTACGACCTGGTGACCAGCGGTAAAATATACTTTCCCTTAAATTAGCAGAATCAAGTGCGTTGTTAAAATGCAAGTCGTTGGATAACAATAAGTTGACCAACGCTTGCACGTGTCGAA
>CAVJJO010000009.1:0-42886 GCA_963649665.1 Bacteroidaceae bacterium
CGTCCATTTTGTTTGTGAACGAAGGAGCATAGCGGGCTATGCGACTGAGCGAACAGACAAAAGGGGCGGGAATATCGTGCAAGCGAGCGCAAACAAAACTTGTTTTGATTTGCCGAGTGCAGCCGATATTCAAGCAAGTAAAAGAGCCCGAAAGATGACAAAACGCCACTTGGGCGAATTTGTATATTGAACGGTGGTAATTTATAGAACCACCCTTCAAATCGCAAGCCCCCTAAGTGCCGCACCTGCGCATATAGGCAACCAAAACCAAAAAAAGCGTAACTTTGCAAGCATGAACGTAAAAATAGAACCCACGTGGCAAGAATTGCTGCAAAGCGAATTCGACGCGCCCTACTTCGCCGTCCTTAGCGAATTCGTGCGAGGCGAATACCGCAGCTGCGTGTGCTACCCGCCGGGCGCAGAAATATTCAACGCCTTCAACCTCTGCCCGCTACCGCAAGTGAAAGTAGTGCTCATAGGCCAAGACCCCTACCACGAGGAGGGACAAGCCGAAGGACTCTGCTTCTCGGTGAAAGACGGCGTGCAGAAACCGCCCTCGCTCCAAAACATCTTCAAGGAGATTGCCGACGACCTCGGACGCCCCGTCCCCGAAAGCGGTTCGCTGCGCCGCTGGGCAGAGCAAGGCGTGCTCCTGCTCAACGCCACGCTCACCGTGCGCGCCCATGCTGCCGGTTCGCACCAAGGCCACGGATGGGAAACGTTCACCGACGCCGTCATACGCCGCCTCTCCGAAAGCCGCGAGCACCTCGTGTTCATCCTCTGGGGCAGCTATGCCCAAAAGAAAGGGCAGGTGATAGACCGCTCGCGCCACCTCGTGCTCACCTCTGCCCATCCCTCGCCCCTCTCCGCCTACCGCGGCTTCTTCGGCAACCACCATTTCTCCCTTTGCAACGACTACCTCATACACCACGGCATATCGCCCATCGTGTGGTAACAACAATCCCCAACTACATGTCTTCACAATATCCTCCGCTCATCGAAGTGGGCGGCGTGGTGCTCACCACGGAAATCTTCACGGAATGTTTCTGCTGCGACCTCAACGCCTGCAAAGGCATCTGCTGCGTGGAAGGCGACAGCGGCGCACCGCTCACCATGGACGAAGTGGGCGAACTGGAGAACGTGCTCGACGACGTGTGGCACGACCTCAGCGCAAAAGCGCAAAGTCTGCTCGACACGCAAGGCGTGGCCTACACCGATTGCG
The DNA here is from genome assembly GCA_963649665.1 of Bacteroidaceae bacterium. Lineage (GTDB taxonomy): Bacteria > Bacteroidota > Bacteroidia > Bacteroidales > Bacteroidaceae > Alloprevotella. The sequence goes on from CAVJJO010000009.1 coordinate 1,223, forward strand.
AGGGCGACCTCGTCACGAGCATCGTGAACGGCAAGGACTGCGTGTTTACCTGCTACGGAGAGAACGGTTGCTGCTTCTGCGCCACCGACAAGGCTTTCCGCGAAGGCCGCACCGCATGGCCCAAGCCCATCTCCTGCGCGCTCTACCCCATCCGCGAGAAAAAGATAGGCAAAACGCTCGTCGGCCTCCAGTACCACCGCTGGGACGTATGCCGCCCCGCCGTGGAGAAAGGCCGCGAACTGAATCTCCCCATCTACCGTTTCCTCAAAGAACCCCTCATCCGCCGCTTCGGCGAAGCCTGGTACGAAGAACTCTGCGAAGTGGCAGACCAACTCGCCAAGGAATACGGGAACGCATAAGAAAAGAATTATGGCAACACACGAGAGAAAACTACCGGTAGGTCTTCAATCCTTTGAAGAAATAAGGCGCGAAGGATATCTTTACGTCGACAAGACAGACCTCGTATGGCAACTTGCCAACAAAAACGTAAAATACAACTATCTGAGCCGCCCTCGACGGTTCGGTAAGTCTGTGCTTATAGACACGCTGCAATGTTACCTTGAGGGCCGAAAGGAACTTTTTGAGGGATTGAAACTCATGAAGTTCGAAAAGCAATGGGTGAAGCACCCCGTCGTCCGGCTCGACATGAGTCGCGGCGGTGCTACCGCCACCACGGTGCGCTCCTACCTTGACAACGTTTTCGGACAATACGAACAGCAGTTCAACATCACCCCAAAGCCTACCGCCCAACTTGCCGACCGACTTGACGGCATCATCAGAGGAGCATCTGAGCTTACGGGACAGCAGGTAGCCATTCTCATCGACGAATACGATTCGCCTCTGCAACACTCTTGGCAAACGCCGCACCACGAAGAGTGCACCGCCGTTTACCGCGAGGTGTTCGCCATTCTTAAAGCCGACGATGCCTACGAAAGATTCGTGTTCATTACGGGAATCACCAAGTTCACGCAAATATCGCTTTTCTCTGTACTCAACAACCTGACAAACATCAGTTTCTTCCCCCAATTTGCTTCACTGTGCGGCATTACCGAGGAAGAGATTGCCGAAAATTTTGCACCAGAACTGGAAAACATAGGCAAGCGCAACGGATGGACGACAGAAGAAACGCATGCCCGCTTGAAGGAATACTACGACGGATACCACTTCAGCGAAGAAAACATGGTGGACATCTACAACCCGTTTAGCCTCATCAATGCTTTGGCACAGGGCAAACTGATTAATTTCTGGGCTGCATCGGGCGCTACATCGCTTCTGCCGAAATTCGTCGACGACATGGAATTGCGCCTGGACCACTTCAACCAATGCTACATCGATGCCGACACGCTGGAAACCTCCGACGTTACTGGCGGCGGTGCGGAACTCTTTCTTTATCAATCCGGCTATCTTACGATTAAAGGTTTTGAAGACGGCACATACGAACTCGGATTTCCCAACCAAGAAGTGCGCCAAGCGCTAAACAAAGTGGTCATGCCTTCGCTCACGATGAGAACGCAGCAAGAAACCATTTCCACCCAGTCCACCCTGCGCCTGCAAATGAACCGTGGCAACGTGGACGAAGCCATGCAATGCCTGAAAGCACTCGTGTCCGACGTGCCATACAGCAACAAGAAAATGGCATCAATGGACATGGAGGAACGCTACCGACTGATATTCAGCACCATCTTCAATGCCATCGGATTCCGCGTAGAAGTGGAGCGTATGCTCGACAAAGGGCGCATTGACATTGTCGTATGGACTGTGCGCAACATCTACGTGATGGAACTGAAACTAAAAAGTAACGGCGGAAAGTCTGCTGCCGCAGAGCAAATCTCGTCGCACAACTACTTGAAACCTTTCACTGGCGACACACGCAAAGTAATCGGACTCGCCATAGAACTTGACGATACAGGCAAAGGCCTGCTGGACTGGCAAGCAGTAGAACCGTAAAAAACAGAACTTTTACACCTCTCTTCACCATTTGAGAATTCAAAATACTCCCCCCTCATGCACGACGACACTTTCGACATACGCGCAGAGCAACAAGCGCCCACGCCCACGGAACGCGACTTCGAGAACGCACTGCGACCGCTAAAGTTCGACGACTTCAGCGGACAACGCAAAGTGGTGGAAAACCTCAGCGTATTCGTAGAAGCGGCAAAATACCGCGGCGAGCCGCTAGACCATACTCTGCTCCACGGGCCTCCGGGCTTGGGCAAAACCACGCTCTCCAACATCATTGCCAACGAGCTCGGCGTGGGTTTCAAGCTCACCTCGGGCCCCGTCCTCGACAAGCCCGGCGACCTTGCCGGCTTGCTCACCTCGCTGGAAAAGAACGATGTGCTCTTCATCGACGAGATACACCGCCTTTCACCCGTAGTGGAGGAATATCTCTACTCCGCCATGGAGGACTACCGCATCGACATCATGATAGACAAAGGGCCGGCAGCGCGCAGCATACAGATAGACCTCAACCCCTTTACCCTCGTGGGAGCCACCACGCGCAGCGGTCTGCTCACCGCACCACTACGCGCCCGCTTCGGCATCAATCTCCACCTGGAATACTACGACGCCGAAACGCTACGGCACATCATAGAGCGTTCCGCCCACATTCTCCGCGTGCCCATCGACGCCGAAGCGGCGGGCGAGATAGCCAGCCGTTCGCGCGGCACGCCGCGTATCGCCAACGCCCTACTCCGCCGCGTGCGCGACTTTGCACAGGTGAAAGGCAACGGAAGCATCGACACCGAAATAGCACGCTACGCCCTCGAAGCCCTCAACATCGACAAATACGGACTCGACGAGATCGACAACAAGATACTCCTCACCATCATCGACAAATTCAAAGGCGGCCCCGTAGGCGTAACGACCATTGCCACTGCCATAGGCGAAGATGCCGGCACGGTGGAGGAAGTGTACGAACCGTTCCTCATCAAAGAAGGTTTCATCCGCCGCACACCACGTGGCCGCGAAGTGACCGAACTTGCCTACAAACACCTCGGACGAAGCCAGTACAGCCAAGACCCTACGCAACCGAGCCTCTTTGATTAGTACTACAACGAACTTTTCCCAACATGATCACATACAACACCATAGACGTAAAGATGCCCGACATTCCCCACCGCGAAACGACGGCGTGGATTCGTGCCGTGGCTGCTTCCTACGGCAAGCGCGTGGGCGAAGTGGCCTACGTGTTCTGCAACGACGAAAAGATTCTGGAAGTAAACCGCCAGTATCTTCAGCACGACTACTACACGGACATCATCACCTTCGACTACTGCGAGGGCGACCTTCTCAGCGGCGACCTCTTCATCAGTCTCGACACCGTCCGCTCCAATGCCGAACTCTTCGGAAAAACTTACGAGGAAGAACTCCACCGCGTCATCATCCACGGCATACTCCATCTCGTGGGCATCAACGACAAAGGACCGGGCGAACGCGAAATCATGGAAGCCGCAGAAGACAAAGCGCTCGCCATGCTGAAGGAATAATATAAAACGCCGCTCATATGGTACTCAACTACATCTGGATAGCGTTCTTCGGCATCGCCTTTGTCATCGCTTTGGTAAAGCTCATCTTCTTTGGCGACGTGGAAGTATTTCCTGCCATCATGGACTCCACGTTCGACACCTCAAAGACCGCCTTCGAGATTTCTCTCGGCCTTACGGGTGTGCTCTCGCTCTGGCTCGGCGTGATGAAAATCGGCGAGAAAGGCGGCGTAATCAACGCCATGGCACGCCTCCTCAGTCCCGTATTCACCCGGCTCTTCCCCGACATCCCCAAGGGCAATCCCGTCTACGGCAACATATTCATGAACATTGCCGCCAACATGCTAGGCCTCGACAATGCCGCTACGCCTTTGGGACTTAAAGCGATGGAGAAACTTCAGGAACTTAATCCGAAGAAGGACACGGCGTCGAACCCGATGATTATGTTTCTCGTGCTCAACACGAGCGGACTTACCATCATTCCCGTAAGCATCATGGTCTACCGCGCACAACAAGGTGCGACGCAACCGACCGACGTGTTCATCCCCATCCTTCTCGCCACGTTCTTTAGCACGCTCGCCGGCATTGTAGTTACAAGTCTTTACCAACGCATCAATCTGCTTCAACCCGTACTGCTCGCCACGCTCGGCGGACTTTCCGCTGCAGTGGCCGCCATCATTTGGGGTTTCAGCCGCCTGGACAACACGATGATGAACACCGTGGGAACGACCACGGCCAACGTGATGCTCTTCACCATCATAGTGGCGTTTATCGCCGCCGGCGTAAGAAAGAAGGTAAATGTGTACGACGCCTTCATAGAAGGAGCGAAAGGCGGATTTGAAACTGCCGTGCGCATCATTCCCTATCTTGTAGCCGTGCTCGTAAGCATCGGCGTGTTCCGCGCTTCGGGAGCAATGGACTGGCTCATTGATGCGGTGAAATGGCTCGTTTCGCTCACGGGCATGAACACCGACTGGGTGGGCGCACTCCCAACAGCGCTCATGAAGCCGCTCTCGGGAAGCGGCGCGCGCGGCATGATGGTCGATGCCATGCAAACCTACGGCGCCGACTCGTTTGTTGGCCGTTTAAGCTGCATTTTCCAAGGTTCCACCGACACTACCTTCTACATCCTCGCCGTTTATTTCGGCTCTGTAGGCATTTCCCGCACACGCCATGCCGTGGCGTGCGGCCTTTTGGCAGACCTCGCCGGCGTGATTGCCGCCGTGGCCATCGGCTATCTTTTCTTCGGCTAAATCCACAAAAACTCCAAGACGCATGTCAAGTATGAAATCGCTGGCCAAGGACACGGCCATTTACGGAATGTCGAGCATCGTCGGCCGCTTCCTCAACTACCTGCTTGTACCGCTCTACACGGCTAAAATTAGCGCAGCGAGCGGCGGCTACGGTGTAATCACCAATATGTATGCCTACACCGCCCTCTTGCTCGTAATCCTCACTTACGGCATGGAAACGACGTTCTTCCGCTTCGTCAACAAAGAGGAAGAAAACGGCCCCGTTGTCTACTCCACCGTGCTTGCCATGGTGGGCTGCACGTCGCTCGCGTTCGTGGCGCTCGTGTTTCTTTTTCTCAACCCGCTGAGCGAAGCAATGGGCTATGCGGACCATCCCTCCTACGTGTGGACCATGTTCGTTACCGTAGCCATCGATGCTTTCCAGTGCATACCCTTCGCTTATCTGCGCTATAAGAAGCGCCCGCTGAAGTTCGCTGCGTTCAAACTGCTCTTCATCGTGCTCAACATTGCGCTCAATATTGTTTACTACCTCTTGCTTGATGGCCACGACGTGGGCTATGCCTTCTACATCAACCTCGCGTGCACGGCTAGCATCACGCTCTGTTTCTACAAAGAACTCAAGGAAGGTTTCGGCGGCCAGTTTGCCCCCTGGGTCGAAACGAAGTGTCTCATGCGCCGCATGTTTTCCTATTCCTGGCCCATTCTGGTGCTTGGCATAGCCGGCATTCTCAACCAGACTGCCGACAAGATTCTTTTCCCCTATATATACAAAGGTTCCGACGCCCACACGCAGCTCGGCATCTACGGCGCAGCGTCGAAGATTGCCATGATCATGGCGATGATTACGCAGGCTTTCCGCTATGCCTACGAGCCTTTCGTGTTTGGCAAGGCAAAAGACAAGGACAACCGCTCCACCTATGCCACGGCGATGAAATACTTCCTTATCTTCACGCTTCTTGCCTTTCTCGTGGTGATCGCCTACATCGACGTGTTGCGCCACATCATAGGCCGTGACTACTGGGAAGGACTGCGCGTAGTGCCTATCGTGATGGCAGCGGAAATACTGATGGGCGTTTACTTCAACCTCAGTTTCTGGTACAAACTCATCGACCGCACCATTTGGGGCGCGTGGTTCTCGGGCATCGGTTGCATCGTGCTCATAGCCGTAAACGTCATCTTCGTGCCACAATACGGCTATATGGCTTGCGCCTGGGCAGGTTTTGCGGGCTATGGCACAGCTATGGTGCTTTCCTACTTCGTGGGCCAGCGTTACTACCCCATAGCCTATCCCTTGAAGAGCATAGGCGTGTACGTGCTCATTACCGTCATTTTCTTTGTTGCGATGCAAGCGGCAGAAACCTACATTGCAAACTTCTGGCTGCGCATGGCAGTCAACACGGCTTGTGTGGTGCTCTTCGTGGCGCATACGGTGCACTACGACTTTCCTTTGTCGAACCTTCCCGTAGTGGGTAAATATTTCAGGAAATGAACAGCAACGACTTTCAGACGGCAGAACTTTCGTGCGGCCTCCGCGTGATTCACGAGCGCAGGGAATCGGCTGTGGTCTACTGCGGTATTGTGGTCTGCGCCGGAACGCGCCACGAGGAGAAAAACGACGATGGAATGGCGCATTTCATCGAACACATGTCGTTTAAAGGCACGGAGCGCAGAAGAGCCTGCCACATATCCAACGGACTGGAATGCGTGGGCGGCGACCTAAACGCCTACACCACCAAACAGGAAACGGTCTACTACGCCACAGTGCTGAAAGAGGACTTCACACGCGCGGCGGACTTGCTTACCGACATTGTATTCCACAGCACATTTCCCCAACACGAGATTGACAAGGAGGTGGAAGTAATCTGCGACGAAATAGAGAGCTACCGCGACTCGCCATCGGAACTTATCTTCGATGAATTCGAGGGAATGATGTACGACAGCCTTCCGCTCGGAAGGGACATTCTGGGTTCACCTGCACGCCTTCGCCAATACACCACAGCAGATGCCTTACGCTTCGCTGACGTGTGGTATAAACCGTGGCACTGCGCGTTCTACATCTACGGCGACGTGGATTTTGCCAAAGCTGTACGCACGCTTGAAAAGCTGCTTCCCCCTTCCGATTTTAGCGGTTTCACCGCAGAAAATCCGCAATTTCCTTCTTGCAAGCCAAATGCTACGGCACAGGAACGACGCGTGAAAAAAGGCACGCATCAGACACATGTGCTTATCGGCGGTCCGGCGTGCAGCACGACCGACGAACGCTACTATGCGTTTGCTTTGCTCAACAACCTCTTCGGCGGACCGGGCATGACATCGCGCCTTAACGTGTCGCTCCGCGAGAAGGCTGGCTTGGTCTATAGCGTGGACAGTTACCTTAACGCCTATCCCGACACGGGATTCTGGAGCGTTTACTTTGGCTGCGATGAGCACGACATAAACCGTTGCCGCAAACGTATGGAGCGCGAAATGGCACGCTTGGCGGAAACTCCGCTGACTGCCGCCCAACTTGCCAAAGCGCAAAAGCAGTTTTGCGGACAGATAGGCATCAGTACGGACGCTTCGGAAAACTATGCGCTGGCAATGGGCAAAACGTTCGCCCATTATGGCCGTCACCGCAACGTAAAGCGCATTTGCGAGAAGATACGTGCCGTTACTGCCGAAGACATCCAACGCGTGGCACAGGAAGCGTTCCGCCTCGACCGACTCACCACGCTCATCTATTCGTAGACATGACACTGAGTGCCGAGAAAGTGAAAGAAGCTGCCCGCAAGGTAGGATTTTCAGCCTGCGGACTTGCTCCTGCCAAAGCCGTGTCGGAAGAAAGGGCGAGAGAATATCGAAACTGGATTGCGGAAGGTCGGCATGCCGACATGGAGTATCTGAGCAGAAACGTAGAGAAGAAGCTCAATCCCACGCTGCTCGTAGAGGGCGCACGCACCGTGGTGTCAGTAGCGGTTAATTACTTCACGAAAGACACGGTAGAATCGGGCAAAAGGCACGATGAAACCGACAAAAACGGATGGTGCATTGCCCGCTACGCACGCGGCACGGACTATCATGAAGTGGTAAAACAAATGCTCCGTCGCATGCTTGCCGAACTCCATCTTGAAGAGGGGAGCGACGGACGCTGCTTCGTAGACACGGCCCCCGTGGATGAGAAATACTGGGCACAGCAATGCGGACTGGGTTGGCGCGGACGTAATTCCCAACTGATTATTCCCCAAGCAGGAAGTTTCTTCTTCCTCGGGGAACTTCTACTTACACACGAAGCCGACCGCTACGACACGCCTGCCTTGAGCCATTGCGGCACGTGCCACGATTGCCTCGACGCTTGCCCTACGCACGCTCTGCTGGGCGACGGAACGCTCGATGCGCGCCGTTGCCTTTCCTATTTGACCATAGAACACCGAGGAGAACTTCCCGCAGACTGCGGAGATAAAATGGGCGATTGTTTCTATGGCTGCGACCGCTGTGCAGAAGCCTGTCCGTGGAACGCTCGTTTTGCCACTGACACGGAGATTGAAGACCTGAAGCCTCGCGAAGCCATCCTTTGCATGGAGCGGAGTGATTGGGAAACGCTGACGGTGGAAATGTATCAGGCACTTTTCCGTAAAAGTGCGGTGAAACGAGCAAAATTTGAAGGATTGAAGCGGAATATTGATGCGATAAGGCGGTAGCGCCGGTCATGATATACATATTCTACATAAAGCCAAAGTGCGCCCTCAGCTGAGGGCGCACTTTAGTTTTATGTAATTATGGGGGCAAGACTCCAGTCTTGACAGATAAGACCGCACAGTGGCTTTAGAGTGGCTTCGCTTTGAATAGCCGTGTAGAGCAGTCAAGACTGGAGTCTTGCCCCCTATGCGCGTTGCACCAATTTGCTCAAGTTATTTCTTGACGCTTACTATATACTTTATTTCATTTACGCCTGCGGCGTCTGCACACCGCAGTCTTCAAGAAGTTTGATGGCGTCGACGTACTGTGCAATGCCTACAGCCACTTCTTTTGCCGCCTTCATGGCGAGAACCACCGTTTGCGGACGGTGAACCACGTCGCCTCCGGCAAACACGCCGCGACGGGTGGTCATGCCCATGGGACGTTCGCCCACGATGACATAGCCTTTCTCGTCGGTCTCAATGCCCGTAGTGGTGCTGACAATGCGGTTGGCGGGACGCGAACCGATTGCAAGGAACACACGGCCAAACTCTTCAATGCGTTCGCCTTCGGGAGTGGAAAGGCGGATGGCACGCACGCGGCCTTTGGCATTGGCGAGGAATTCAAGCGAATTGGTCTGCCACATGAATTTCACGCCTTCCGCCACGGCTTCTTCGTATTCACTCTGGTTGGCGGGCATGTCGGCTTGCGTGCGGCGATAGATTACCGTGACGTCGGCGCCAAGGCGGCGTGCCGTACGGGCAGCGTCCATCGCCACGTTTCCTGCGCCGATGACGGCTACCTTATCGCCTTCGCGAAGGGGCACCATCTCGCGCGGGAGCACGCCCTCCACGTAGGCATTGACGTTGTGGAGGAAGTCGGTACTTTGCGTCACGCGCTTCAAGTCGGCACCGGGCACATTGAGGTTTTGGGGAAGTGCGGTGCCTGTGGCCATGAAAATGGCGTCGAATCCATCGGCAAAAAGGCTGTCGATAGTCACGCCGGACTCGGGCGCACCTACCAAACAGTTACGCACGAAGTTTACGCCCAAGGCTTCAATCTTCTCCACCTCGTTGCGCACGACGGATTTCGGCAGACGGTATTCGGGAATGCCGTACATGAGCACACCGCCGAGCTCGGCCTGTCCTTCGAAGATCGTGACGTGGAAACCCTGACGGGCAAGGTCGCCTGCCACGGTGAGTCCGGCAGGACCGGAACCGATTACGGCCACTTTGCCGCGCGTCTTCTCTGCCAATCGCTCGTGGGTGAGATGCATCTCGGCATCGAATTGCGCAATGAAACTTTCGAGTTTGCCTACGCGCACGGGACGGCCTTTCTTGCCGAGCACGCAGTGGCCTTCGCACTGCTTCTCGTGGGGGCAAACGCGTCCGCAGATGGCGGGGAGATTGGTCTTTTCGTGCAGCACGTTCATGGCTTCGCCCATGTTGCCCATAGAGAGGGCGTGGATGAAGTCGGGTATGTTGTTTTCTATCGGACAACCCTTCTTACACTGCGGCACTTTGCAGTGAAGGCAGCGCTTTGCCTCGTCGATGGCCTCGCGCATGGTGTACATGCGGTTGACTTCCTCAAAGTAGGTCAACACTTCAGGCTCGGGAGCTGCTGCGGAGGTGGTTAATGCTTCGGTGTTCTTGTCTGTTTCCATAATCAGGTGGATTCTTGTTTAGGTAAACGTCCGCAGTCCGGGCGCACGAATGCGCTTGCAGACTGCGGACGTTTTTATAAGGATGTAATGGCGGACTGAATTACTTCACTGCTTCAATAAGCTGTTCTACAGTGACTTCGCTTTGTTCGCCGGTGGTCATATTCTTGAGCGATACTGTGCCGTTGGCAAGTTCCGTTTCGCCTACGAGCGCCACGAAGGGCACTTGGTGAGCATTGGCGTAGCTCATCTGCTTCTTCATCTTCACGCTGTCGGGGTAGACCTCAGCGGAAATGCCGGCTTTGCGCACAGCGGCAGCAAGGCGGAGGCAACGCGCTGCTTCCTTTTCACCGAAATTGATGAAGAGGAGGCGTGCACCGGAGTTGGTCTCGGCGGGATAGAGGTCAAGCTGGGTGAGCACGTCGTAGATGCGGTCGGCGCCGAAACTGATGCCTACGCCGCTGAGTCCGGGAAGACCGAAGATGCCGGTGAGGTTGTCGTAGCGGCCGCCGCCGGTGATGGAACCGATTTGCACGTCGAGGGCTTTCACTTCGAAGATGCAGCCCGTGTAGTAATTCAAACCGCGGGCAAGGGTGAGGTCGAGCTCCATTTCGTTGTGCAGTTCGCTCTCCTTGAGGGCATTGAGCACAAACGCCACTTCGTCTACGCCTTTCAGTCCTACCTCGCTTGAAGCGAGCACTTGGCGCATGGTTTCGAGTTTTTCCTCGTTGGTACCTGAAAGGGCGATGATGGGCTGAAGTTTTTCAACGGCTTCTTCGTTGAGACCTACGGCACGAAGTTCTTCGTTGACCTTGTCGAGACCTATCTTGTCGAGCTTATCGATGGCTACGGTGATGTCGACAATCTTGTCGGCGGCACCGATGGTTTCGGCAATACCGGTGAGAATCTTACGGTTGTTAATCTTGATGCATACGCGAATGCCGAAGCGGGTGAACACCTCGTCGACAATCTGCATGAGTTCCACCTCGTTGAGCAAGGAGTCGGAACCTACCACGTCGGCGTCGCACTGGTAGAACTCGCGGTAGCGACCTTTCTGCGGACGGTCGGCGCGCCATACGGGCTGAATCTGATAACGCTTGAAAGGCATCTGAAGCTCGTCGCGGTGCTGCACGACGTAGCGCGCGAAGGGCACGGTGAGGTCGTAGCGAAGACCTTTTTCGCTAAAGCGCGAAGCGAGCTGGGCGGATGTCTTTTCGGAATATTCTTCCGTAGTGGCTCCGTGCTTGAAATCGCCTGAGTTGAGAATCTTGAAAAGGAGTTTGTCGCCTTCTTCGCCGTACTTGCCCATGAGGGTAGAGAGGTTCTCCATGGCGGGAGTCTCTATTTGGCGGAAACCGTAAAGGGCATAAACTTCACGGATGGTGTTGAATATATAGTTTCGGCGAGCCATTTCTACGGGACCGAAATCGCGCGTGCCTTTGGGGATACTTGGTTTTTGTGCCATATACTTAAAAGAATGTGGATTTTAGGGGATTACCCCGAATGTTACGAGGGCAAAGTTACGAAAAAGTAGCGGATTTTTACTTTTGCGGAGTATAGGCTACGTGAGAGTGGGGAAAAAGGGAGAAAATAGTAGGGGCGTTGGGCAATTTACCATTTGGAAAACTATGGCGAAGCGCATGGGGGCGAAGCGCATGGAGGTCAAGACTCCAGTCTTGACTGATAAGAGAGAATTTAATAAAGCGCAGCCACGCAGAAGCCTCCATGAGGCCGTGTAGAGCGTGACGTTTTGAAAACGTCACCCCCATGGGCGGAGGAATGGCCGTGTAGAGCTGTCAAGACTGGAGTCTTGACCTCCATGCGCTGCGTCCCATTAGGTAAAACCCATGCGCTGCGCCCCATTAGGTAAAACCCATGCGCTGCGCCTCCATGCGCTTCGCTCCATTAGGTAAAATCCATGCGCTTCGCTCCATTAGCTACGCTCTAAGCGTTACACACCATGCGCTAAACACGAAAAAAGCTCTTTGCGAAGTGCAAAGAGCTTTGAATTTCTTTATTTACAACCTTTAGGCTTAGGCGAGCTTGTTGACGTGAGTCATTACGCTGCTCTTGATGTTAGAAGCCTTGTTCTTGTGGATGAGGTTGTTCTTGGCGAGCTTGTCCAGCATCTTCTGCACCTTCGGCAGAAGTTCTACGGCAGCTGCTTTGTCAGTAGTAGCACGGAGCTTACGTACTGCGTTACGCATGGTCTTAGCGTAATATCTGTTGTGCAGTCTGCGAGACGCCGTCTGACGAATTCTTTTTACAGATGATTTGTGGTTTGCCATTCTTGTTTTTTTCTTTTTTATTTTAGTAGTCCCTAGGAGAGTCGAACTCCTCTTTAGAGAATGAAAATCTCTCGTCCTAACCGATAGACGAAGGGACCAAGCCGTTGTTTGTGTTTGCTTAGTGAGGTGTTGTTCCTCATTTGCGAGTGCAAAGGTACGGTGTTTTTATATAACTACCAAACCTTTTCCCTATTTTTTTTCGAAAAAAGTGATTTTTCTTCTTCAACCCCCTGTTTTTGGGCGTTTGAGAGGCGTTTTACATACCTTTGTAAAGGGTGAAGAACATTTCTTGCCGCATTCTCCAGAAAGCCACAAGCAACCAAAAGTGCGCGGCAAGATTCGCGTTTCACCCATTATATATATAAGAACCCTCTACCCAACTTCCCCATACAGCCATGAAGTCGAAAGCTATTGTACTTACCACGCTGCGCTATGGCGACGAGCAGCTCATCGTAGACTTGCTCACCGAAGCGCGCGGTTGCGTGACGATGATGGTGCGCGTTAGCCGATCGCGGCGGGCGCAGGTGCGCCACACGTTGTTTCAACCCTTGGCACTGCTCGACGTGGAGTGGAACGACCGGCCCACGGCACAGTTTCAGCGACCGAAAGCGGTGCAGTCGGCCTACGCCTTCTCTTCCCTACCCTACAACCCGTACAAATCTGCCATGGCACTCTTCCTCGCAGAGTTTCTCCACCACGCTGTGCGCACGGAGAGCGATGCGCGGGGAGTTTTTGCGTTCGTAGAGAAAAGCATGGAGTGGTTGGACGAGAGCGAACACGACTTTTCGAATTTCCACATCGTGTTTCTTCTGCGCCTCACACGCTTCCTGGGATTCATGCCGAGCGTGGAGAACTACGAAGCAGGCACATGGTTCGACATGCGCGCTTGCTCGTTTTGCCACGCGAAGCCGATGCACGCCGACGTGCTCGAGCCGCACGACGCCGCCCTTCTCCCCCTCATTTTGCGTATGCGCTACGGCAACATGCGCGTGTTTCGCTTCAACGGCGCGGAGCGCACACGCCTTCTTGAACTGATAAACACGTTCTACAAACTGCACCTCCCGTCGTTTCCCGAACTGAAATCGCTTGCTGTGCTGAAGCAGTTGTTCTGAACAAAAGGAACGCATCTCGTCTGCGCATGAGGGTGACGTTTTCAAAACGTCACGCTTTAAGCGTCCTCGCGGAAGCCTTCAAGCACAAGATTGCCGTATAGATCGTGAGGTTTTGAAAACCTCACCCCCCATAAGCGGTAGACCTCTTTCACATAGACATTTCTTCGCCCGCTGCATGTTCAGCGCATTTGTAAACGTTTCGCAATTCGTAGCCCAAGGCCCAAAATATTGAGCCTTGGGCAAATTTAAATTCCAAGGCAGGGAATTTTTACGGCGTGCCTTGGAATTTGAATTCCCTGCCTTGGAATTTTTACAGGGTGCTTTGGTGTAAAATGTATGTCAAAGCTGGAGCCTCAACTCCATGCGTTTCGCCCCACATCGCCACATAAAAGTTTCCCCAGTAGCTTGTGCGGAGCGTGAGGTTCAGAGAACCTTCTGCGCAGCACAAGCCACTGGGGAAATTCGCAACCCGAAACGAAGAACTTACTTGTTTCGGATTCCTTATATATAATAATGGGTGTTTACTTCACCTCCTTCACGAGATAGACGTAAGTGGGAAGGTGGTCAGAATAGCCGTTGAGCCAAACGCCGCCTGCATGGGTGCGGAGCGGGCTGCCTTTGTAGCGACCTTCCTGCTGGAGAAGATAGTCGCGGAGGAAGATATCGTGGCGGTAGAACTTCAGCGTAGAGCGGTCGCTACCGATGAAGTTACCCGAAAGGATAATCTGGTCGAAGAGATTCCACTTGCCGTTGTAGAGAAGTGTGCCCTGACCCACCTTGCAAAGCGTGTTGTACCAAGGATTGTAGAGGTCAGTAGGCTTCTTCACGTCCTTCTGTTCGCTTACGCAGCCAAGAGAATGAGTCACGCTGCGGTTGTTGGGATCGTCGTTGAGGTCGCCCATGATAATCACCTTGGCATCCTTGTTTTCCTTCATCAAGGCATCCTTAAGCAGACGCACCTGATAGCCGGCACGCTCACGGGCGGGACTTGCCGCACCGCGCGAAGGCCAGTGGTTGACGATGACGTAAACCGATTCGCCGGCAAGTTTTCCTTCTACCACAAGGAAGCCGCGGGTGATATAGGTCGTGTCGCCCTTGAGTTCCGTTTCGGCCTGCACCTTACCGTTGGCGTCGACGGTGAAACCGATGAGGGGATCTTCCACATTGCCTGTCGGCGAATAATAGAAAGGTACAATCATGCTGCGCTGCACCTGGAAAAGGCGGGGATTGTAGAGCAGCGCGCATTCAATACCGCGACGGTCCACGCCGGGGTAGTCGATATATTTCCAACCGCGGCTGGCGAGAGCGGGCTGCTTGAGCAAGTCGTCGAGCACGTTGCTGTTCTCCACTTCCGACACGCCCACGAAGGCAGGACCGGCGGGAAGTTTGTCGGTGCAAAGCTCCGAAAGCACGCGGGCCATATTGTGGAGCTTAGCCTCGTATTTCATCTTTCCCCACTTGTTGGCGCCGTTGGGGAGATACTCATAGTCGTTCTTTCCGGCGTCGTGAAGCGTGTCGAAAAGGTTTTCGAGGTTGTAAAATGCCGCGCCGTAGAGCGCATAGCGTTTCTGCTGCTGTCCGTGGTTGGTGAAGGAGCAGAGCGTAGCCACACAGAAGAGAAGCGCGGCAAACGGAAGGAAAATCTTTTTCATATTAGGAAATGGAGTTTATGCTATATCAATAGTGCGAAAAGCACAGCCAGAGCGCAAACTTTCCTGCGAAAGGCCGCCTCTGAGCGCAATTACACGGCAAATTTCTTAAAAAAAACTGACAAAAAGGCATTTCAAGCACCCATTCGCCTATGTTTTAGCACAATTGTAACAAGGTAACATAGGATTTTTCGTAATTTTGCCGGCGTATTGAAGGTCAAGAATCCTTCTGTATTCTGAAAATAACTTTATTCAATCTTTATTACCTTACGTCGTAAAAGGCAGTAACACAGGTTTTCACGAAGACCGGTGCTGCCACACACGTTTCGCTGAGGTTACAAAGCGAAACGTTTCTTAGCGACGGAAGACCCCATTCCTTATTTATGAGAAAAGGTGTAAGACTGACGGCAGCCGCATTGGTCATGGCCACTGGCGCATGGGCACAGGCACCCGTCGACACGTTGCAAGCCGACAATTCCGACTTCACGTTCACCGAATCGCAACTCGACGAGGACAACGACAATGCCCAGACCGTGGCAAACATCGCCTCCTCCAAGAGCGACCCCTACCTCTCCGAGGTGGGCTACCTCTTCAGCCCCATGCGATTCAGAGTGCGCGGCTTCGACAACATGTACAACAACTACTACATGAACGGACTGCAGCTCAACGACCTCGAAATGGGACGTTTCAGCTACAGCATGGTAGGCGGCATGAACGACGCCACCCGCAACCAGGAAGGCGTAACGCCTTATGAGTACAACCGCTTCGGCATCGGCGGCGTTGGCGGCGCTACAAACGTCAACACACGCGCCAGCCAGTTCGCACAAGGCAACAAACTCACGCTCTCGGGCTGCAACCGCAACTACGTGGGCCGCGGCATGTACAGCTACGCCACCGGACTCTCATCAAAAGGCTGGGCCTTCGCCGGACTCGTAGGTTACCGCTGGGGTAAGAACGGCAACATCGAGGGCACGTTCTACAACTCCCTCTCCTACTTCCTCTCCCTCGAGAAGCGCTTCGGCACGAAGCACGCCCTCTCTCTCGTCACCTTCGGTTCTCCCACCGAACGCGGACAGCAAGGCGCTTCCACCGAAGAAGCCTACTGGCTCGCCAACTCACACTACTACAATCCCAACTGGGGTTACCAGAACGGCAAGCAGCGCAACGCCCGCGTGGTCAACGACTACGAGCCTACCGCCATCCTCACCTGGGACTGGAAGATCGACGACAACAAGAAGCTGACCACCGCCGCCGGCTTCAAGTACGCCATGTACTCCTCCACCGCCCTCGGCTGGAACGGTAACGCCTACGATCCGCGTCCCGACTACTACAAGAACCTCCCCTCTTCAGCTTTCAACGTATACGACGGCACCGCGCCCAACGAATGGCAGCTCAACGAGTGGAACATCATGTACGACGCATGGCAGAGCAAAGCACACCGTCAGATCGACTGGGATCGCATGTATGCCGTGAACCGCGCAGCTGAAGCACAGGGCGACGAAACGCTCTACTACCAGGAGCGCCGCCACAACGACCAGATGGTAGCTGCCTTCAGCACAGCATTCAACCACGAAATCAACTCACACCACAAATACACCGTCGGCTTGCAGCTCAACTCCACCAAGGGTATGCACTACAAGACGATGGCAGACCTCCTCGGCGGTACACGCTACACCGACATCGACAAGTTCGCAGCCAACGACTACGGAATCAACAGCCAGGAAGCCCAGAACGACCTCAACAATCCCAACCGCCAGATTAGCGTAGGCGACAAGTTCGGCTACAACTACAACATCTTCGTAGACAAGGCTCGCGCCTACGGTCTCTACCAGTACAACGAAGGCATCTGGCAGTACAATCTCCAGGCATTCGCCGAAGGTACGCTCATGGAGCGCGAAGGTCTCATGCGCAACGGACGCGCTGCCGACAACTCTTACGGCAAAAGCGGCCAGGCTTCGTTCCTCGGCGGCGGTGGCCGTTTCGGCATCACCATGCGCCCGAACGGTTCCCACGTACTCAGCCTCAACTTCGGCGCCGAGAGCAACGCTCCCCTCGCCCGCAACAGTTTTGTGGCTCCCCGTATGCAGAACGACTTCGTCGACAACCTGACAAACGAGCAGATACTGAGCGCTGACCTCTCCTACACTTTCCGTTTCGGTAACTTCTCTGGTAAGGTGGCCGGCTACTATGCCCGCTTCAACCACTGCGTGGAACAGACCGCCTTCTACAACGACGACGAGTCGCGCTTCACCTACCTCACCATGACCGGTGCCGACCGCGAACACTACGGTGTGGAAGCCGCCTTCAAGTATCAGGTCACTTCCAACTTCGCCATCAACCTCGTAGGTACCTACGGCGAAGCCAAATACGTGAACAACCCCTACGCACAGGTAGCTTACGAAGGTTCCAACGCTTCTACGCTCCAGGAAATCAACACCTGGCTGAGCCCCAACGCCCAGAAGAGCATGCCCCTTCGCGTGCTTGCCAAGAACGCCAAAGTTAGCGGCACTCCCCTCGGCGTAGTCAGCCTCGGTTTCGACTACAACGTGAACGGATGGTTCTTCAGCGCCAACCTCAACTACTACGACCGCGTGTACATCGACTTCAGCGAATACCGTCGCCTGAGCAACATCATCTCTTACTCACGCACCGCGCAGACTTCAGTTGACGCCAACGGTAACACCATCACCACGTACAACTACTTCCGCTGCGACAAAAACGGTACTTACAGCAAGGACAAGACCTTCGACCAAGCCTACATCCAGGAGAACGGCGGCATCGCCTTCGACGAAAACGGCAACATGGTGGAAACCCACTATGCCAAGCAGGAAAAGGCCAAGGGCGGCTTCATGCTCGATGCCTCCATCGGCAAGTACATCCGTCTGAAGAAGGGCAAGAGCTTGAGCATCAACCTCACCGTTCAGAACATCACCAACAACCGCAACCTCAAGACCGGTGGTTACGAGCAGAACCGCTCCGACTACTACACCACGGGCGAGCAGCGTAGCTACAAGTTCTCGCGCAACGCGAAGTACTACTACGCAAATGCAATCAACGGCTTCCTGAACATCGGCTTCAAGTTCTAAGTCAACACACACTACATCATTGGTAAATACTACTATGAAACTTAAACAACTATCCATCATAGCCCTCTGCGCAGCAAGCTTGTTCGGTGTACAGTCGTGTATGGACGACTTCGATGCACCCAACACCGACAACGTGCTTGTGACCAGCCCCACCGACATAGGCGAGGTAAACAGCACCATTCTTGCCGTGAAAGAGAAGTTCTGCGCCAACAGCAGCAAGGCTGACTACATGCGCAACGCCTCCAACTTCTACACGAAGGTGGCAGAGGACATCATCATCGAAGGCGTCGTTTGCGCCAACGACATCAGCGGTAATCTCTACCAGACACTCCTTATCCGCAACATCGACACCACCAAGGCCGAAGGCGACGCCGCCCGCGACCAGAGCATCATCATCGGCATAAAGACCACCGCGCTCTATCCCTTCTTCCCGCTGGGCCAGCGCGTCAAGATTAACTTGAAGGGTCTCTACACCGGTGTCTACAGCAAAGTGCCCCGCATCGGCCAGCCCACCCTTTCTTCCTACGGCAACATCAACCTCGGCGCCATGGACATGGAACTGGTAAAGACAAATATCCAACTTGTAGGCACGCCCGACACCACCGCGGCTGAATGCAAGCCCGTTGACCTTACCGATGCCGACGGCGACGCCTGGCTTCGTGCTTCTGCCAACAAGACCTACCAGAACACTCCTATGTTCGGCACCGTGCGCGGTACCATCAAGGAGTACAGCACGGCTCTTGAGAAGGGCACCGCCACAGGCGTGGTAGACAAGGTGGAAAGCCTCTCTGCCAACGGCAAGAAGATTTTCGCTCCCTACGAACTTCACGACGACGGCTACGGTGTGGACCGCACCATTCAGTTGGCTACGAACAACTCCACGGTAGCTCTTCGTACTTCCACGAAGAACCGCATCTCTTACCTCGAGTTGCCCTCCGACGCCCGTTCCTACACTGGCGTGCTGAGCTACTACGACTCTTGGCAGGTGCAGCTCCGCGACACCACCGACATCTCTAAGAACTAAGATTCCTCTTTTCGCAAATACAACCATTTCAAATGAATAAAATTCTTTCTTTCATCTTTGCAGCAGGCCTTGCACTGGGCTTCACTGCCTGTGAGGACGTTCCCGCTCCTTACAACATTGTCCCCGTCACTCCCGATGGCACCGACACTACCTCTGTAGAAGCCAAGGGTAGCGGTTCAGTTGAGGATCCCTACAACTGTGTAAAAGCCAACCAAGTTGGTGAAGCACTTGCTTCAGGCGCCAGCACCGACACTGAGGTTTACATCAAAGGCATCGTGTCTTCTATCAAGGAAGCCTACACTTCCAATTACGGCAACGCTTCCTTCTACATTTCTGATAATGGTAGCTCCACCAACCAGTTCTACGTATATCGCGCCTACTACCTCGGCAATGTGAAGTACGCCGACGGCCAGACCAACATCCAAACTGGCGACACGGTGGTTGTTTGCGCCAAGATTACCAACTACATGGGCAACACCGTGGAAACGGTTCAGAACGCCGGTTACCTCTACTCGCTCAACGGCAAGACGGTTGACGGTGGCGACGGTGGCAACACCGGCGAAGCCACTGGCGACGGTACGGAAAGCAACCCCTACAACAGCGTAGCTGCCAACGCCTACGCTTCTTCACTTGCTGCCGACGTTACCTCCGACAAAGCCATCTACGTGAAGGGTATCGTTTCTTCCGTGAAGGAACAGTTCTCTACGAACTACGGCAACGCCTCCTTCTACATTTCCGAAGACGGCACGACCACGAACCAGTTCTACGTGTTCCGTACGCTCTACCTCGGCAATGTGAAGTACACTGAGGGTCAGACCAACATCAAGGTCGGCGACAAAGTGGTAGTTTGCGGTAAGGTTGTCAACTACAAGGGCAACACTCCCGAAACTGTACAGGGCGAAACTTACCTCGTTTCTCTCGAGAGCAGCGACGTAACTCCCGACCCCACTCCCGACCCCACGCCCGACACGCCCGCCGAAGTTGAAGGCACTACTTACTCCTGCGCTTCATTGGGTGCAACCAACGGCGTTGCGCTTGAAACCATCACGCTCCCCGACGGCACTACGCTGACTTTCAACGGCGGTGGCAACTCAAACACTCCCAAGTACTACGACAACGGTGCTTGCATCCGTATGTACCCGAAGAACTCTTTCGTGGTTAACAGCTCAAAGAAAATTGAAAAGATCTTCTTGACCTGCTACACTTACAACACCGACATTTACAACGCAAGCGGCGAACTCACCGTTTCTGCCGGTAATGTGTCGACCAGCAGCAACATCTTGGCCATCACGGGCATCAACAGCACGAGCAACACCATCACGGTTTCTCCTACTGCCACGAGCGGTGCTGCCAGCCAGTTGCGCTTCTCTGCCATCACCATCAAGTACGCTGAATAAAGCTGCAAGCACGACATTTTCAATTCTCTGAAATAAGAAACCGTTGTTGCACACAAGTTCTCTTGAAAGCAACAACGGTTTCATTTTCGCTTTTAAGATTCCAATAATGAACCTCCTTAAATACCTTAGCCTTTTCCTCATTGCCCTCACCTTTGCAGCTTGCGGCAGCGACGACGACAACGGCAGCGCGCCTACTCCTTCGCCCACTCCGAGCACCAGCGACAAACGTGTGGTGAACCGCCTGGAAACGCCCGCCATTCCCGAGAGCAATGCCATCATCGTGTCGCACTGGACGGTTGAAAACGGCGACAGCGTGATGACTTACTGCCTGCAGTACGACGCACAGAAGTACCACTCGAAGTGGGTGGCTTTCCGCTTCGACGGCATCACGGGCAAAAAGGCCGTTGGCCGCAGCGGCGACTTCATGGACGACCCCTCCATCACCACGGATCTTTACATTGGCAGCAACAGTTTCTGGGGCTACGACCGCGGACACCTCTGCGCCTCTGAGGACCGTGTCTACAGCACGCAAGCCAACACTAACACGTTCTACATGACCAACATGTCGCCGCAGATTAGTTCCTTCAACCAAGGCTACTGGGTGACGCTTGAAGGTCAGATTCAGAAGCTCGGCCGCGACCGCACGTTCTGCGACACGCTCTACGTGGTGAAAGGCGGTACCATCCGCGACAACCAGATAAAGACGTACGTGGAGCGCCCCAACGGCAAGAAAGTGGCTGTGCCCAAATACTACTTCGTTGCGCTTCTCAAGGTGAAGAACAGCCAATACAGTTCCATCGGCTTCTGGTTGGAGCACAACGAGGTGAACTATTCCTACGAGAAGCAAGCACCTATTTCGGTGTTTAAGTCAACCGTGGTGAGCATCGACGAGCTGGAAGAGAAGACGGGCATCGACTTCTTCCACAACCTGCCCGACAACATCGAAACGCCCGTAGAAAAGCTCAAGGAGCCCGCAGCCTGGGGCATCCAATAAAGAATACGAAGCAACAAAAAGCGCGAAGAACAACGGTTTGTTCTTCGCGCTTTTTGTTTATTGCTTGAAAGATGCCAAGTTCTTATTCGTGCTCGGAAAACTCAAAGCTGAGTCGTCCGGCTTTGACCAAATCGTCGTGGTTGATTACGAAGCTTTTGACGGGTTTGCCGCCGAGGGTGGCTTTCTTTATGTAGGACGTGGAAGAGGTGGCACCGGGGGCTTCGATGACGAGTTCGGGCTGGGAATAGAATTCGGGTTGAAGATGGATGGTGACCTTGTCGAACACGGGGGCGGTGAGGATGTAGGTGGGGTCGCCGGGACAGTTGGGATAGAAGCCCATCATGGAGAAGAGGGCCCAAGTGGACATGGTGCCCGTGTCCTCGTTGCCGGGAATGCCGTCGGGGCGTGTGGTGTAGTACTTGGCGAGGAGTTCGCGCGTGAGTTTCTGCGTGCGCCATTCTTCGCCCTTGAAATAGGAGAAGAGGTAGGGATAGGCTATGTCGGGCTCGTTGGCGGGATCGTAGAGTCCGTTGTCGAACACGCGCTGGAGTTTTTCCACGAAAGCCTTCTTGCCGCCCATGAGTTTGGCAAGACCGGGAATGTCGTGAGGCACGTAGAACGTGTAGTTCCACGCGCTGCCCTCGTGGAATCCCGGATTGGGCTCGAAGTTCGCACCAAGTTTGGGATTGAAGGGCGAGAGAAATTTTCCCGAGGGAAGAATGGGCCGCAGCGTGCCGTATTCGGAACTGTAGTAGTGGCGGTAACCGAGCGAACGCTGACGGTAGCGTTTGGCATCGTCCGTCTTGCCGAGCGCTTCTGCCATGCGCGAGAGAGCGTGGTCGGCAATGTAGTATTCAAGCGCGTGGCTCACCGAGTTGTCGAACTCACCGGTGAGAGGCACGTAACCGCGGCTGACGTAGTCGTCGTTGTCGGGACGCAGCAGATTGTCCTTTCCCGGTGTGTCGGCGCCTTTACACATGGCTTCGTAGGCAAGGTCAACGTCGAAGTCGCGGAAGCCTTTCATCCACGAGTCTACGATGACGGGGATGGCGGGGTCGCCTTCCATCGTGTAGGTCTCGCGTCCGTAGAGTTCCCATTTGGGCAGCCATCCGTGTTCGCGGTACATGTCGAGCATAGTGCGGAGCATGTCGCGCTGGCGTTCGGGATAGACGAGGGAGAGGAACTGATGCACGTTGCGGTAGGTGTCCCAGAGGGAAAACACGGTGTAGCGGTTGCCGGCGGCGGTGAGTATGCGGTCGCTCTCCATGGCGGGATATTGTCCGTTCACGTCCTGCAGCACATTGGGATGGATGAGCAGATGGTAAAGACCGGTGTAGAACACCGTGCGTTGCTCGTCCGTTCCGCCTTCGAGGGTGATGCGCCCGAGGTCGGCATTCCAGCGCGAACGTGCCTCGTCGCGCAGGGCTGCAAAGTGGCGGCCGCCTTGCTCTTTCTCCAGGTTCTCACGTGCGTTGGCAATGCTCACGAAACTCACACCCATGCGCACTTCCACCTGTTCGCCATCTTCGGCATCGAAGGAGAACCAGGCGCCGATGTCGTCGCCCGATATTTCACGGGTGTAGCGGGTGTAGAGTTTGTATTTGTTGTCGTCGGGGTCCCATTGGGCTTCAACTCCTTTCTTGGGGCGCTGGAATTTCCAGTAACCCGAAGCCGCGGGCTTGCGCTCTATGCGCATCACGAAGTAGATGGGGAACACCGCCTGCGTGGCATCGTAGCAAAACGTGCCGAGGAGCTTGCTGCCTTCCACTTCGTTGGGCGCAGCAAGCCGCGCGGTGGCGCCGCTTTCGTTGGTAAGGCCTTCGCCAAGGTTAAGGAGAATGTGTGCGCGTCCTTTGGGGAAGGTGAAGCGCGCCATGGAACTGCGCGGGGTGGCGGTCACTTCGGTGAGTATGCCGTACTTGGAAAGGCGGTTGGAGTAATATCCGGGCGTAGCGGTCTCGTCGGTATAGGTCGACCCGTAGCGGTGGTAATCTACGCAGAGGGTGTCGCCCATGGTGGGCATGAGGAGGAGCGAACCCAGGTCGGGACACCCCACACCGCTAAGGTTCACGTGGGAAAAGCCGGTGAAGTAGGCGTTGGTATTGTCGTAAGGCGTGCTCCACCAGCGTTCGTCCTTGTCGAAGCGGTTGAGGTCGGAACCCATCACGTTGAACGGCACCACGCTCATCATGCCGCTCGGACACACGGCGCCGGGGTTGCAGGTGCCGAAGTTGGTGGTGCCTATGAAGGGATTCACCCAATCCGCCGGCTCTTTTTGGGCAGAGGCGGCGAAGGTGGAGAGGAAAAGGAGGAGAAGAAGACTTATCTTATGCATGGAGGGGGTGTTTGGGGGAACGCAATTCTCTGATTCTTTGAGGACTACCGCACATGGGGGCGAGGTTTTCAAAACCTCGCGCTCTACACGGAGCTTTAAAACGAAGCACGCAAAACAAGTAAGCGACCGCCGTGTAGAGCGTGACGTTTTGAAAACGTCACCTCCATGGTAAGGCGCTGCCTCGCAAAAAACAGTTATAAACTACTGCCGCTTCAAGAAGTCGACAATCTCGCTGATGTATCCGAAGGCGAGCGCCACGGCGGTGTCGGCGGCGCCGTAGTAGACGGCCACCTTGTCGCCCTCGGTGAGGGCGGCGCAGGGGAAGACCACGTTGGGCACATCGCCCTGCAGTTCATAGGGAGCGGCAGGGGCGAGAAGGTAGTCCATGGAGCGGTAGAGCACACGCGAGGGTTCGTCGCGGTCGAGCAAGGCGGCGCCCATGGAGTAGCGGTAGCCGTTGCACGTGGTTATCACGCCGTGATAGAAAAGCAGCCATCCTTCTTCCGTGAGGATGGGCACGGGGCCGGCGCCTATTTTGGTGCACTGCCAGGCGCTCTGCTCGAAGGGCACGGGACTCATCACGTGGCGGTGTTCGCCCCAGTATTTCATGTCGGGGGAATAACTGACGAAAATGTCGCCGAAGGGCGTGTGGCCGTTGTCGCTGGGGCGGGAGAGCATGGCGTAGCGTCCGCCTATCTTCTGCGGGAAGAGCACGCCGTTGCGGTTGAAGGGAAGGAAGGCGTTTTCGCACTGGTAGAAGGTGCGGAAGTCGTCGGTGTAGCCGATGCCTATGGTGGGACCGTGGTAACCGTTGCACCAGGTTATCCAGTAGCGGTTGCCGATGCGGGTCACGCGGGGGTCGTATTTGTAGTCGGATGCTATCATGTCCGTATTGCCGCATTCGAATTGGATGGGGTCGGGATTGATGCGCCAGTGTATGCCGTCGTCGCTAAAACCGGCGAAGATATTCATCTGCACACGGCGGTTGTCGCAGCGGAACACGCCGGCAAAACCGTCGCCGAAGGGCACTACGGCACTGTTGAATATGCTGTTGGACGAAGGTATGTCGTAACGGTTGATGATGGGGTTGTTGTCGTAGCGCCACATGATGTGGCTCGTGCCTTCGGGGCGTT
This sequence comes from Bacteroidaceae bacterium, assembly GCA_963649665.1. Lineage (GTDB taxonomy): Bacteria > Bacteroidota > Bacteroidia > Bacteroidales > Bacteroidaceae > Alloprevotella. The sequence continues at coordinate 26,293 of CAVJJO010000009.1, forward strand.
CTTGCCAGGGAATGGGATGTTGCATAAGGGAAATGCGGTTTTCGGGTATTGGATTTTAAATTAATGTACAGTCCTATGGACTTGTAGGCAAATGTACGCAATTCGTATGGCTTTTCGCCGTAAGAATGCCGAGAAAATGGGACGTTGCCCACAAATGTGAACGGATACGAAAAACTTTACCAAGGCCCAATATGTTGGGCCTTGGGCAAATTTAAATTTCCTGCTTTGGAATTTTTACGGGATGGTGATGGAGACGTGGGGCGAAGCGCATGGGGGTCAAGACTCCAGTCTTGACAAAAACGCACGCATGCTTTTAGCGTGGCTGCGCCTTGGAGTGCCGTGTAGAGCAGTCAAGACAGGAGTCTTGACCTCCATTCGCTTCGCCCCTATGCGCTGCGCAACATACACATCACCCCATGCGCTGCGCCCCATATGCGCGCGTTTAATATATGTGCTACCTTATTTTTTCATCGATTCACAACTTTGTCCCGAGTAGTTATTAGTAATTTTGCCAAAATACAGGGTTCGCACTTATTTGTGCGTCATGGGTTAACAGAACAAAAACAAACAATAATAACAACTCACTTATGTACAACACCATTTTCCATGCTTTGCGGAAACGCGGAGGGCTTGCTAAGTTGCTCTCGCTCTTTGCCTTTCTGCTACTTGCCGGCGCCTTACCCGCGCACGCCGACGAAACGGTGAGACAGCAGGACGCCGACGGGTACTACCGCCTGCAAACGGCGGAAGACCTGCAGTGGTTCGCCGACCTCGTCTACGACGGCAACTACAAAGCGTGCGGCCGACTCTATGCCGACGTCAACCTCGCCGCGCTCCCCGACGCGTGCTGGAGGCCCATAGGCGGTGTGCAGCCGGGCTACACCCACATTGCACACGTGTTCAAGGGTAAGTTCGACGGACAGAACCACGTCATCACGGGGCTGAAGATTCGGCCGTTCGTAGAGACGGGTCTCTTCGGACGCACCGACAGTGCGACCATTGAGAACGTGATTGTGGAGAAAGCCGCGCTTTGCGACACCGTCATCTCGCTCGACTACAGCAAAAACTCGAAGAACATCTACGGACAGCAGATGGCTGTCATCGTGGGCAACGCGCAGCACACCGTGGTGCGCAATTGCCACGTGCGCAACGCCCTCGTCACGCCCGTTTCGCTCAAGGGCGAACAGAAGTGGTACATGGTGGGTGGCATCTGCGGTTCTGCTGGCGACGAGTGTTCCGTGCAGGACTGCTCCATGAGCGGCTACGTGATGACGAACCACGAGGGTGCCGGCGGCATTGTAGGCTATCTGGAGAATTCCGAGATAAGCAACTGCAGCGTGCTGGCTTCTGAAAACGGCATTACGAAGGTTTCCGCCACGAACTACGTGGGCGGCATCTGCGGTGCGGTGAAGTACCGCAGCGCGGCGGTGTGCATCACGGGCTGCACCGTGACAGACAGCATCAGCCTCTACGCCTCCGAGGAAGGTGCCACGGGCATCGACACCATTTGCGGTGCAGAGCAGGAGGCAAAGCACATTGAATGTTACAAAGGTTACTACGAAATCTACACTCCCGCCAACCTCCAGGAGTTTGCCTCCAAGGTGAACGGCGGTGAAACTTCCGCCAAGGCACGCCTCATGTGCAACATCAACATGGCGGGCACAGGCGACTTCACGCCCATCGGTTCGGAGAGCCGCCCCTTCTGCGGCGAGTTCGACGGAAAAGGCCACACCATTGACAGCCTTACCGTAAAGAACCAGAAGTATGCCGGTCTCTTCGGCTACATCAAGGACGGTTCGGTGGCGAACCTCACGCTTTCCAATCCTACGCTGCTCACGCAGAACAACGACTATCTCGGTTTCATCGTGGGTCAGATTACGCAGAACCCGAACCATGCCACGCCTGTGGGCTACATTGAAAACTGCCACGTGACGAACGGCAGCCTGCTCCGCAACGGTTTGGGCGAACCCAACTACGTGGGCGGCATTGCCGGCAAGGCGGACATGAGCGCCGCCATCCGCCAGTGTTCGTTCCAGGGCATCATCAAGGCGCACGAGGAGGAGATTGGCGGCATCGTGGGCGAACTCCATTCGGGCGCTACCGTATCGCAGTGTTTCCTCATGGGACCCTCCACCGTGTGGGGCGACGACTACGTGGGCGGCATTGTGGGCTACGTGAAGGATGCCAACACCGACGTGACGGACTGCTACGTGGACCAAAATGCCGGACGCACTGAAATCCACGCTTCCGAAGGCAACGAATACGGCACCATCTGGGGCAAGAATGCCAACAGCAAGGCGGAAGTGGCTCACACGAAATATACCGAAGACGACGTGGTGTACGAACAGACTGGCCGCTACGTCAACACGGAAGAAGGCCGCGCAACGGAAACAAGAGTGGTAGGCGTGAAAAAGAAAGGCAAGGACTACCACGTTTATGCCGACATAGGCGAGACGTACGACTACAAAACCTCGGTCATTGACAACATGAACGGAGCGGCCACCGTTGACTTCTGGGACAACTCCAGTTCAAAATCGGCTGCCACGGCATGCAACTGGATTGACATTGAGATTGCCGACTACGCCTTCGACTCCTCCCTCAAGGGGCTCTACATGCGCTACTTCATGACGGCGGGTACGGACCACTGGATTATGCTTGGTCCGAAGGACGTGCGTCCGAAGGGTAAGAACATGCTCAAGTACGCTCCCGAGGCGAAGGTTTACGTGGATGCAGAGTACTACGAGGCGTTCATCACCGACTCGCTCTGGAGCGCCTACAAGGATCGCATTGTGCCCGTTACCTCCATGCGCAACACGGAAAAGAAGCAGGAGGGCACTTACTATGCCTACGACTACAACCGCGACAAGGCGGGCACATTCCTCACGAAGAGCCCCGACGGCAAGCACACAGTCTACCAGCTTCACGTGGTTGGCGGTGAGGACAAGTCGGAACTGCGCGTCTACAAGGACATCGGTCAGGACTACGACTACAACACCACGAAGATTTGGGCAAGTACATTCCGCGGCCGCCAAAACCTGCAGGCGGTGCGCTTCTCTGAAATCATCGAGGCGGCTTACCACACCTACGGTCCCATGCAGATTGCGCTCGGCGACTCTTGCTTTGCAGACTGCCCCAAGCTCGGACATTTCGAAGTAATCCTCTACTCCAACGAGGGCGACGACCACGTGGAATACATCCACCCGAGCGAGATGCCCATCGGCAAGGGCGTGTTCGCAAACTCTCCCAACGTGAAGATTTTCGTAGCGCGCGAACTCGTCGACGAGTTCAAGAACGACACGGTGTATGGCTGGGCTGCCTACAAGGACCTCATCCATGCCGGCGACTTCGGCAACAACGACTTCAACTGCAAGGGTGTGTGGTACTCCTACTACACCTCAGCCGACGGTCAGACGCAGTACACCAACTCCGACAACGACACGATGGAGAAGATGCTCACGCCCTGGACGGCAGACTACCGCAACTTCACGCCCATGAAGGTTCTTGAGTACGGCAACGATGCGAAGATTAGTTACGTCTTCGCCAAAGGCGTTGTGGCCTCGGAAATCAACGAGAACGGCGGCGAACTGCGTCTCTACTGCGACATCGGCGGTTACCACAACTACAAGACGCTGGCGCTCGCCGGCAACGGTTTCCAGGGGCAGAACTGCATCAAGAGCATCGTCTTCGAGGACTGCTACAGCGACCGAGGCAATGCGAAGACGGGGCTCTCGCTCGTTATCCCCGACGAGGCGTTCAAAGGGTGCAAGGAACTGAAGGAACTCTCCATGTTCTACTACGTCACCAAAGGCACGAACCACTACGAAGCCATCAAGCCTTCGCAGATTTTCATCGGCGAGCACGTCTTCGACGATGTGAACAGCGACTTCAAGATTCGCGTATCTCCCGAATTATACTACGACTACATCACTGACCCCAACTGGAGCCAGTACAAGGATCGTATCCTTGCCGCCGACTTCATGCCGGTGGACAAAGAGCCCGTGGTTTACGGCGGCATCACGTACGACTATGCGGCGAAGGCGCTCAACACGACGTCCTCGCAGGAAATCATGAAGATGCAGGCTTCGCTGATAAATATTCCGATTGTGGCGCTTGAAGTCTATATGGTACTTCACTCTTTGGAAAACATGTTCGCTAAAAGAATAGCAAAAAGTGCCGTAACGAAAGCTTTAGAAGGTACAGCAAAAGAAGCTACACAGATTGCCGATGGTACAATCCCATTTAGTCAGACTTCTGTAACTGATCTAGAAAGTTCTACAATAATCCCATATACTCAGACTATAGAAACTAATCTAGAAAATACTGTAGCAACAGAAATAGTAACTAAAATAGGGGATAAAATTTTTTATGATATTCCCGAGATGACTTCAACACAATATGCGAGACAGCTGATGACTGCTTATTTAAAAGCTGTCTCTAAAGCTCTGTTGGAAGCTGGTATTTTCGAAGCGAAAGGGTTTGCTTCTCTCACAGACTATGCCGTCGGCGCATTATTGACCGCTGCCAGCAGTTCTACAGCCTCTCTGTCTGACGATGTAGTTACAGGCCGTCTGCAAAACTACATTTTCAACCGTCAACTGAAACGCTTCACGAAAGATACGTCTTGGATGGTATCCGGATTAAACTGGGTCAGCACACGCCAACGAACGAACATCGACTATATGTATGTCAAGGAAGTGAACGACCAGGAATCGGTAACTATCGGTGTGAACCCCACATATCGTGAATTTTGGACTTCGCTCTTCAACAACACCAAGAGTTATCAGACGGTAGCGATTGGTAGGGACGCATTCCACAACAAGAGCAAACTAAAGGAAGTAAAGTTCAAACACAGCAACTACTTTGCCCTTGAGCCTCTCTTCCCATTAGACCTTACCATTCCCGATTCATGCTTTGCGGGCTGCAACAACCTCAAGGAAGTAAACCTCGTCATCGACACCCGCTTCTCTTCAGAAGGCACTAACGGCACACATTGCTACAAGGCACTTACCCCCGACAATTTCATATTGCTCGGCGATATGTTTGCCGGCATCGACTCCACAGCGCGTAAGAACATCAAGATTATCGTTGGAGAAGACGTATTGCAGGACTTCCTCGACGACGAGCGTTGGGCGCAGTACAAGGATATGTTTCAGACAGTGTCCCTTACTGACCGCGAGACCGCTACCGAGTGGGGTTGCCGATACACCTACACCTTCGACAACAACACCATGCGTCTCACGCACCAGTCGGGCACCGAAGACATCATGCACGTAGACATCTATGCTCCCAACAACGAGCAACTAAAAGCAAAGGACGGACTCGCCGCCCTCGTCAGCGACATCGGTGCCGCATACAGTTACCAACTCGACAATGTGAAGGCCAAAGCCTTCAAAGGAAACGAGAACCTTAAGACGCTCGACATCACCGACCTGACAGGCTACGTGGGCGACATGTACTCCAACACCTTCAGAGTAATGCTACAGGACTCTGCATTTGCCGACTGCAAGAACTTCAGGGACTTCAACGTAATCTACCAGGAAACCGACGGCACGAACAAGACCACAGCCATCGGACCCAGCCAAATCGGTTTGGGCGAGGGAGTCTTCAGCGGTTGCGACAATCTGCGCATTAAGTTCTGCATAGACAAGGAAATGGACTTTCTAAAAAGCGTGCCATGGATACAATATGTTGACAAGTTCACCCCCTGCTTCTTCGCACCTCTTGACACCAAAGTCTACGACTTGCTGAAGGAAAAAGGCTATTGCTTCAAGACGGCATTGGTAAACGAGAACCTCGACCACATCGACGCTACCCGAGCCAAGCCGGAAGAACTCAAGACGCTTTTCAAAGGCAGGGACATCGAATCGTTCGACGAGTTCCGCGCCTTTGCTTCGTGCGGTCTGACGCAGATTTACGACAACATGTTCGAAGGCTGCTCTTCACTGCAGACCCTCATGTTGCCCGACAGCATCCAGTCCATCGGAGAAAATGCGTTTAAGGACTGCAAGCTACTCTACAAACTTTCCATTCCCAAGAAAGTGGAAAGCATTGCTTCCACCGCCTTCGCCGGCAGCGGACTCAAGGAATTCCAGTTCAACAACCCCGTGCCTATCGACATTGATGCCGCCAAGCTCTTTGCCGGACTCGACGCCGAGTTTGTCATCTACGTAGCAGACAGCGTGGCAGATGCCTACAAGGCTAAATGGGCTGCCGTGGCCGACCACATCAACGGCATCAGCAAGCGACAGTCCGCCATCAAGACGGTGGTGGTGAAGGCTCCGGGCACATTGGCAAAGGAACTCGGCTGCACCTATACCTATGAGGGCGATGCCAAACTCAGCGGCAACTATGCCCAGTACGAGGCGCTGCGCATCATTGGTCCTATCGACGGACGCGACATCGGCGTGCTCCGCTTCATGGGCGGCGTAGACGTGGAGTATCGCGACAAGACCGTAGGCCACTTGAAGTATCTCGACCTCTACGAGGCAGACATCAAGAAAGGATACGAGTTCGACCGTAGCGGAGAAAACCGGTCTGTGGAACACGACAACCGCATAGAACCGTTCATGTTCAGCTATCTCGACAAAATCCAAACGCTCATCCTGCCCAAGAGCGTGACCGAGATAGGCAGCTACGGACTCGCCGTGATGGAAAACCTCAATACGCTGGTTGTGGGCGACAACACCAGCAAAATCAATTTGAAGGTAATTCAGGACAGCAAGAACATCAACACGCTGGTCATGTTGCCCAAGAAAGTTCCGGAGACGCTTCACCAATCATGGGCAATGGAAGACGAAATCTTCGGCGACGGAAACTCCAACTACCGCATCGGCAGAATCTACGCGCCTGCCGAATCAATCGACGCCTACCAGCACCCGTACTACTCTGCCTACAGCGACAGTACCGGTGTGGCCTTCGAGGATGCCCATTTGGCAGATGCGCTGAAGAAGAGCCACGTGTTCATTCCCACAGATCTCCTTCAGATTTCCGACCTGGCAGGAGTGGTCTGCAACGACACGACGATACACACCTTCAACGAGCTTTACTGCTGCGCAGACTCTACTTTGGCAGACCAGTCGCTGACGGGTATGTCGAACTTGAACGAAGTGACATTGCCCTACCAATTGGAATCTATCACTGCCGATGCATTCAAGGGCTGCTCGAGTCTGCGGACAATTTATGCCGTAAACACCGAACCTGCCACCTTGGCACCGAAGGCTTTCAATGACCTGCCCGGCAACTTTGTGGTCATCGTACCCGACGGCTATGTGGAAACTTACCGCAAGGCATGGCCGGAATATGCCGACCATATCCAGGGCTATCGCGCTAAAGCCGACGCGCCAATAGTCGTACACCTCGACGAGAAGAACACGCTGGCCAAGAAGTTGGGACTGACCGTCAAGAAGGATGGCGATTATGTGGCTTCCGTTTCCGGCGAAAGTCTCAGCACCATCAAGGCGCTCAAGATTTGCGGACCTATCAGCGGCGAGGACATTGCCGTAATCCGCATGCTCGGCGGACGCGACCCCTACTATTCAGACGTGGTCTACTCTACCAACTTGAGTTATCTTGACCTCTACGACGCACAAATCGAGGCAGACAACACATACTTTGCATACAACCGTCACCATATGTACGACTGGGAGACCGTTGGTTCCACGTACAAAATCAATAACGACAACGAAGTGCCCAAGTGCATGCTCTGGGGTTGCAACAACCTGCAGACCGTGATTCTCCCGAGAACCGCTACGAAGATCTGCGATGATGCCTGCTACGACATGTACTCGCTCAAGACGCTCGTCATCGGCGACGAAACGAACGACGTGGACGGCAACGATGCCTTCGGCGACTGCGAACAGCTCACCAAGATGATTTTCCTCAGCAAGAAAAAGCCGGAACTCAACCACGACGCGTTCACCGACCCCTTAGAAGGCGACAACTTCAAGGTGGCGAACATCTATGTGCGCAAGAGCATCCTTGGCGACTACACGAAGGACGAACAGTACACCGGACATGCCAACAACATCACGGCACCGTTTGACGACGACGAGCTCTTCCGTGCGTTCGGTTCCCACGCCGTAGCATCGGAAGACGACCTCCAACATGTAGACAGCCTCACACAATGGTTTGATGCGTTCCCGAACGTCAAAGACTTGCGTACGCTGAGCAAGACGTCTGTCACGAAGTTGGACGACGTCACCTTCGCTGCGCTCAAAGACCTGAAGTACGTGACGCTTCCGAAGACGCTCCGAAGTGTAGCAGACAACACGTTTGCCGAAAACGGCAACCTCCGTTGGCTTGACCTCAGTGCGTGCGACTCGCTGACTACTGATGTGGCCCAAATAGACCTCACGTCAGGTGCACTGCTCTATCTGCCCGAGACGGCAGGAAGCTGCGAGCGCACGAACGCGGTATATGGTGCCAATGGCGCACTCCAGTGCAACGACTACTTCCTCACCGACTCCCGCGGCTACGACGTGCCGAAGGCATTCACTGCGAAGAAGGTGACCTTCGGACGCGAGTTCACGCCGAGAACCTACTCCACCGTCACGCTCCCGTTCACGCTGAAGGAGCAGCCGGACGGCTTCAAGTTCTACACGGTTGACACCGACAGCACACGAAGCGGGGAAATCTTCTTCAAACCCACGACCGACGGCATTGCCGCCAACTCGCCCTACATGGTGCGTGCCAAGAAGAAGACGCTCGTGGTGGATGCCGAAACGGCAGTGCCCGCCACGGCGAGCCGCATGAACACCGTCAAGGCTGGAGGCTACGTCATCACCGGCAATCTGCAGGAAATAACTCCCGCAAGCGCCAAGTCCATGAAGCTCATGCTCATGAACGACACGACGCTCCTGTGGAACGTGGCCGCCACAAACGCCGACTCGCTCCGTCCGTTCTCGGCCTATGCCCAGCAGATGCTCGTTTCCTCCAAGAAGGACAACGTGCGCAGCCGCTTCACCGACTGCCTATACCATTATTATATAGGAAGCACACCCTACGACATCTACGGCGACGGTTCCGACGACGACCCGCTCTACGCCAACTGCGTAAACCTCGTGGACGGACTCGACTTCCGCACCGATGCGCCCTTCGCCACGGCAAAGGCAACCTACGGACGCGACGTCACCCACATCTGGTCTACGCTCTGCCTGCCCTACGCCTTTGAAGTAGAAGGCAACGGAACCTGCGAATTCTACCGGCTCACCGACAAGACGGACGACCAGCTCGTCCTCACCAAAATCGAAGATGCCACAGTAGAAGCCGGCACGCCCGTCTTCGTACGCCGCCTCGACGGCATGAAGCACTTCGACGTGAATGCCGAAAACGTTGACGTGGTGGCCGTACCGCTCACGACCGCCGGCGACAACACCGTGCATCTCGAAGGTTCCTTCCAGGAACGCGAAGTGGGCAAGGGCGCCTACATCATCGCCGACGACCGCTTCTGGCTCGTGGACAACCTCGTTTCCGACACCGAAGCCACCGCACGCCACAAGGCCTTCCGCGCCGCACTCTGCGGCGTGACCGGCACGAGAGCAGCAAGCTTCGGACTCATCGACGCTGCACAGGCCGACGACGAAACGCTCGACGTGCTCAACGCCAAGGCAGAATACTACGACCTCAACGGTCGCCGTTTGCCCCAGCTCCAGAAAGGCGTGAACATCGTGAAGCGCGGCACGAAGGTGACGAAGGTTATCATCGAATAAGATCTATCCACAACGGCCCCGAGGGGAAATAGATTCCCTCGGGTGCCGTTTTAATAAAGAAAGCATGAAACTCAGAAACCTCCTTACATGGTTCATCGCCCTGTTTGCCGTTGCACTCACGCAGACCGCATGCAGTTCCGATGAAGACGAAACCGCAAGCACTCCCTTACTCCCCACCGAGTTTGTGGGTACATGGGATTTCGACGACTTCACCCTTACGTTCGACAATGAAGGGAACGGCGTACTCGAATACGCCGAAGTAGACGAAAGCGACCCGTCTGCCGTACCCTACGAAGTGTTCAATTACGACTACAGCGTCACAACGGGCATCATCAAGGCGCTTTGCCTTGACAACATGACCATCACGTTCGACAACCCGCACCTCGATGCCGACGGCCGCCTCGTGATTACCTACGGGATGGACGGAACTGAAAAGACCGCCAGCGGCACGAAGCACACCTTCATCTCCATTTCCTACAACCAAATGTTGGGAACGTGGAATCTCAAGGACACGAATGCGGAATTTTTCCATTTCACGAAAAGCAACGCCACCGTCACTTCGCCCTACATCGTCACCGGCACATGGCGCACAAGCGGAAGCTCCATATGGATTACCATTGACGGGCATGCCTACGAATACATCCGCAACATCACCATTGAAGGCGTAGAAATGAAAGCCCACGTCTACGAGGACGGACACTGGTATCCCCGCTCCTTCGTTCACACCGACAACGGCGGCAACACCGAAAGCGACGGCGGCGGCGAAGGCACCGAGAAAGTAGACAACGGAAACTCCACCGGCGACTCCAAGCCCGGCACTTCCGACGGCTCCTACTGGGGTGAATAACCGACTGCAGCAGCCTTCAAGAATTTCATAGAAACCCACGCCACATCCACTTTGGCAGATTCCGGCACCTGCGTGCTGAGAATCTGCCAAAGTCTTTTTTCGGCATATCTGCAAAAAAAGTAGTATTTTTGTGCCAAATTCCATAATTGGCAGATGCGCATACCTGTCTCCAGCAGACCTTCTTGCCGTGCGTTCCGTCAATACGTTTCACCAGCAAACCATTATCCGGCACACCATGTCCGTTGAAATAAAAAAAGTAACCACCTCTTCCGAACTCAAGCGCTTCATCCGCTTCAACTACGAGTTCTACAAAAACAACGCCTACTCTGTACCCGACCTCTACGACGACATGCTCAACACGTTCACGCCCAAGAAGAACGCTGCATTCGAGTTCTGCGAAGCCGAATACTTCCTTGCCTATCGCAACGGGAAAATAGTAGGACGCGTGGCAGCCATCATCAACCGCCGCGCCAACGAACAATGGAACAAGAAGTGCGTCCGCTTTGGCTGGATAGACTTCATTGACGACCTCGAAGTAAGCCGCGCCCTCCTCGACGCAGTGAAAGCATGGGGCAAGGAACGCGGCATGACCGAGATGGAAGGTCCGCTCGGCTTCACCGACATGGACGCAGAAGGCATGCTCGTAGAAGGCTTCGACCAGCTCTCCACCATGGCCACCATCTACAACTACCCCTACTATCCGGAACACATGGAAAAGCTGGGACTTGAGAAGTGTGCCGACTGGGTGGAAATGAAAATCTACATCCCCGAAGAAATTCCCGAGAAACACCGCCGCATCAGCGACATCATAGCCCGCAAGTACAACCTCCACATCCGCAAGCTCAAGAGCAAGAAAGAAGTGAAGGAAAGCGGCGTGGCGCATGAGATATTCCGCCTCATCAACGAAGCCTACGCTCCCCTCTTCGGTTTCTCCCGTATGACGGAAAGCCAGATAGACCAGTACGTCAACATGTACGTGCCCGTTCTCGACCTCCGCATGGTGAGTCTTGTAGAAAACGAGAACAACGAAATAGTGGCCGTCGGCATTTCCATGCCTTCGCTCTCCCGCGCCTTGCAAAAAGCCAAAGGCCGTCTGCTGCCCTTCGGCTGGTTCCACCTCCTCAAGGCATTGATGTGGAAACGCCCCAAAGTGCTCGACCTCCTGCTCGTTGGCGTTCGCCCCGACTATCAAGGCAAAGGCGTCAACGCGCTGCTCTTCACCGACCTCATCCCCGTTTACCAAAAGCTCGGATTCGAGTATGCCGAAAGCAATCCCGAGCTCGAACTCAACGAGAAGGTGCAGAACCAGTGGCAGTACTTCAAGACGGAGCAACACAAGCGCCGCCGCTGCTTCAAGACGTCCATCTAAAGCCAGCTCAATAATCAGCCCACCATAACGGCACGCTCCCCTTTCTTCCTTTTTCTTCAATCATCTCCAAAACCCATTCATGAGCAAAGACGATATACTCCCCGAAGGCGCTGCAGAAAACGCTGCAACCACCCGCGACGTGGTCTACGACGAAAGCACCATACGCCACCTTGAAGACACGGAACACATCCGTACGCGCCCCGGCATGTATATCGGACGCCTCGGCGACGGCTCCCATGCCGAAGACGGCATCTACGTGCTCCTCAAGGAAAGCATCGACAACAGTATCGACGAATTCAACGAAGGTTTCGGCAAGCGCATAGAAGTAAACATCAAGGACGGACGCACCGCCGAGATACGCGACTACGGCCGCGGCATTCCGCTCGGCAAACTCGTGGAAGCCGTGTCGAAACTCAACACGGGCGGCAAGTACGACACCGCCGTGTTCACCGCTTCCGTCGGCATGAACGGCGTGGGTCTGAAAGCCGTGAACGCACTCTCGCTACGCTTCGTGGCACGCAGCTGCCGCGACGGCCGCATGCACGAGGCCATCTTCGAGCAAGGCCGCCTCGTAAGCGACAAAGAGAGCGACACGGAAGAGGAAAACGGAACCTACATCTTCTTCGAGCCCGACCAGAAGCTCTTCCAAAACTACAAGTTCCACAGCGAGTTCGTGGAGAACATGTTGCGCAACTATACCTACCTCAACACCGGCCTTGCCATCTTCTACAATGGCCGCCGCATAGTGAGCCGCAATGGTCTTGAAGACCTTCTCAACGACAACATGACCGCGCCGGGACTCTATCCCATCGTCCATCTCACCGGCGAAGGCATCGACATAGCCTTCACCCATACGTCGCAATACGGCGAGGAATACTATTCCTTCGTCAACGGTCAGCACACCACCCAGGGCGGTACCCATCAGAGTGCCTTCAAAGAGCACATAGCCCGCACCATCAAGGAATATTTCGGAAAGAACTACGACGTGCAGGATGTGCGCAACGGACTCGTGGCCGCCGTAGCCATCCGTGTGATTGAACCGCTCTTCGAAAGCCAAACGAAGATTAAGCTCGGTTCGCTCACCATGGCGCCCGACAAGGACATGCACGGCAATCCCTTCCCGCTCTCCAGTGTGAGTGTGAACAAGTTTGTCGGCGATTTTATAAAGGAGAACGTGGACAATTATCTCCACATGCACACCGACATTGCCGACGTCATCAAGCAAAAGATTGAAGAAAGCGAAAAGGAGCGCAAAGCCATTGCCGGCGTGACGAAACTTGCCCGCGAGCGTGCCAAGAAAGCCAACCTTCACAACAAGAAGCTCCGCGACTGCCGCGTACATCTCAACGACGCCGCTCCCAAAGGAAGGAAGAAAGACGACGATGACGACTACGACCCCCGTCTCGACTCCGCCATATTCATCACCGAGGGCGACTCCGCCAGCGGTTCCATCACCAAGAGCCGCGACGTGAACACGCAAGCCGTGTTCTCCCTGCGCGGCAAGCCTCTCAACTGCTTCGGCCTGACGAAGAAGATTGTATACGAAAACGAAGAATTCAATCTACTTCAGGCAGCCCTCAACATTGAGGACGGGCTCGACGGACTGCGCTACAATAAAGTGATCGTGGCCACCGATGCCGATGTAGACGGAATGCACATCCGTCTGCTCATGATTACCTTCTTCCTCCAGTTCTTCCCCGACTTGATAAAGAAAGGCCACGTCTACATTCTTCAAACGCCGCTCTTCCGCGTACGCAACAAGAAAAAGAAGATTCGCGGCGCTGCCAAGGCCGCACGCACCGTCAACGACAAATCCGCCGGTGCCGCCATTCTCAAGAAAACGCAGCAGAGCGACCGTTCAGAGTTCGAAACCGTCTATTGTTACTCCGAAGAAGAACGTATGGCCGCCATCGAACGCCTTTCGCCCGACCCCGAAATCACACGATTCAAAGGTCTCGGCGAGATTTCCCCCGAAGAGTTCAAGAACTTCATCGGTCCCGAAATGCGCCTTGAGCCCGTCACGCTCCACAAAAGCGACAACGTGGGCATGCTCCTCGAATACTACATGGGCAAGAACACCATGGAGCGCCAGGACTTCATCATCGACAACCTCGTGGTAGAAGAAGACCTTGCCGAAGACGACGTAACAGAATAACAGACCTATATATACATTCTTCCTATGCCAAAGGCCGTGTCCGCTGGGCACGGCCTTTGGCGTTTTCGTTTCTAAAGAGCACTGTTTGTTGAGAAGGCAATACCCTTTGATGAATGCTCAAGTTGTTTTTGAACATTACTTACTGAATAAAGCCCTATACTGCCGAGCAAGTGCTGAGGTTTTACTACTTTTGTAACTTCATTAGCCGTAATGCACAATATACAACTCATAAAGAACGCTGAATGAAAATAGCTATATTTCCCGGATCGTTCGACCCCTTTACAGTGGGGCACGCTTCCATTGTGGAACGTGCTCTGCCCATGTTCGACCGCATTGTGATCGGCGTGGGACTCAACGAAAGCAAACGCTCGCTCTATAGCCCCACCGAACGCGTGCAGCGCATCGGCGAGCTCTATGCCGACGAGCCTCGCGTGAAAGTAGTCGGCTACAACGACCTCACAATCGACCTCTGCCACCGCGAAGGAGCGAAATTCATCGTGCGCGGTCTGCGTTCAGTAAAGGACTTTGAATACGAGCGCGACATTGCTTCCATGAACAGCCACCTCGGCGACGTGGAAACCGTGTTGCTCATCACCGAAGCACGTTACTCCCACATTTCCTCAAGCGTCGTGCGCGAACTCATCGCCTTCAACAAGGACGTTTCCGAATTTCTCCCGAAGAAAAAACAAACCATACAATAAGATGAAACACTTACTTCTCCTCCTACTTGCCGCCCTGTCGCTTCCACTCAATGCCCAGCGCGGTTTTGAGGACATCGACGTGGACCAGGTGCGCAAGCTTCAGATGGCGCAAGTGGCCATCACGAGTCTTTACGTAGACAGCGTGGACCAGAAGAAAATGGCCGAGGATGCCATACGCGGCATGCTCGACAAACTCGACCCCCACTCCTCCTATACCAACGCTTCCGAAACGAAGAAGCTCAACGAACCTCTTGCCGGAAACTTTGAGGGCATCGGCGTACAGTTCAACATGGTGAAGGACACGCTCCTCGTGCTTCAGGTCATCAGTAAGGGTCCGTGCGAGAAAGCTGGTGTGCAGGCCGGCGACCGCATCGTTGCCGTCAACGGCACGCCCATAGCCGGCGTGAAGATGGACCGCGACACCATCATGACGAAACTCCGCGGCCCGAAAGGCACCATTGCCAATCTCGACGTGGTGCGCCGCGGTGCCAACTCGGTGCTCCATTTCAAGGTGGTGCGCGACAAGATACCTCTCAACACCCTCGACGCCGCCTACATCATCGCCCCCGGCATCGGTTACATCCATCTCGACTCCTTCGGTGCCACTTCGGGCACTGAGATGCACGATGCCATCAAGCGCCTTCAGTCGCAGGGCATGAAAGACCTCATACTCGACCTCGGCCTCAACGGCGGCGGATACCTCAACGCTGCGCAGGAAGTGGCAAGCGAGTTCCTTCCTTCCGGCTCTATGGTGGTCTACACCGACGGCCGCCGCGCGCCCCGTCAGGAACTGCGCAGCGAGGGCGGCGGTCTCATGACGGACAACGGCCGCGTGGTGGTGCTCGTGGACGAGTTCACCGCTTCAGCCGCCGAAATCGTTACGGGTGCCATTCAGGATCACGACCGCGGCACAGTAATCGGCCGCCGCACTTTCGGCAAAGGTCTCGTGCAACGCCCCATCGACCTTCCCGACGGTTCCATGATTCGCCTCACAGTGGCGCACTACTACACGCCTTCGGGCCGCTGCATACAGAAGCCCTACGTAAAGGGACAGAAGGAAGAATACAACCGCGACCTTGAGGATCGCTACACACGCGGCGAACTCGTTTCGGCCGACAGCATTCACCTCGACTCCACGAAGATTTACCGCACGCTCGTAAAGGGACGCACCGTCTATGGTGGCGGCGGCATCATGCCCGACATTTTCGTTCCGCTCGACACCGCCACCTACACGCCGTTCTACCGTGCGCTTCGCCGCAACAACATCATCAACGAGCAGGTGCTCCGCTACGTCGACGACAACCGCAAGCGCATCAAGAAGCAGTATAAAGAGTTCGACGACTTTGCCGCCAACTACACCGTGCCGGCTGCGCTCACCGACTCCATCATAGCCGAGGGCAAGCGCAAGGGCGTAACGCCGAAAGACGACAAAGAACTTGCCTCTTCGCTCGACGACCTTCGCTATGTGCTCAAAAACACCATAGCCTACGACCTTTGGGACCGCAACGAGTACTTCCGTCTTGTGAACCAGCGCAACGACATTGTGAAACGTGCGCTTCAGTTCTTGAACGAAGGCAAATAACGGCTCGCACCATGCGACCCTCCAAGAGAAACCGGCTTCGCCATAGCTCTGCGCTACGGCGAAGCCGGTTTTCATGTAACAACAATTGCCCGAAGGCGAAAAAGTCGTAGGTTCTAATAAGAAATGCAACTTTTAGCGAGAAACGAACGGATAAAAACAGAAAACGGAAAAGAAAGGAAAAAACCTCTCTCTTCCGCCTGTGAATGACTATCTTTGTCCTCTGTCAAAAAAAT
>CAVJJO010000010.1:0-42362 GCA_963649665.1 Bacteroidaceae bacterium
TCGACACTGGATAGTAATAGATGAGGTCAGACGTGCGCTTGTCGTAATACTCGATGGTTCCGTTCAAGCGATTGCCAAAGAAACTAAAGTCCAGTCCCACGTTGAACATACCCGTGCGCTCCCATTTCAGGTCGGGGTTTGAGTTGTTGTTAGCACCGATGGTGTGCATGTTTGAAGTCACGCCGTTGGCATCCGTGTATGTGAACCAACCCGTTACGCCATAGGTAGGCAGTGCCGTATAGGCATTGAATCCGAGCGAGTTGCCGCTGACACCATAACCGATGCGCAATTTCAGGTCATCGAACACATGGAGGTTCTTTATGAAATTTTCCTCACTGAGTCGCCATGCTGCCGACACTGAAGGGAATGTTGCCCAACGGTTGTTGCTGCCGAATGCCGAAGAACCATCGCGGCGGATAGTGGCCTGCAAGTTGTACTTACTATCGAAAGAGTAATTCACGCGTCCGTAGAACGAAATCATGCGGAGGGTCGATTCTGCTCCGCTTTCCACACCGTTCATACCATCAATGGCGTTGGCATAGCTGAGGTTGTAGTATTTCACGGCATCATTGTAGAAGTTCTTCACCGTCACACCGAAACCATCGTTGCTGTTGGTCTCTTCCCACGAATAGCCTGCCATGAAACCAAGTCGGTGCACGTCAGCTATCGTTTTTTGGTAGTTGCCGAAGGTTTCAAACACCTTCTTGTTGCCAAAGTATGTGTTGCGCGTAGCCTGCCCATTACTGTTGACAATCTGCGATTGGGTGGAATGGTATATGCTTGTGGTATTCTGGTCTGTCATATACGAGAAATCCGCACTCCAGGTCAGTCCCTTAAAGAGTTTGAGATCGGCTTTGCCCAAAAACTGCAAACGCTTGTAGACTGTTTTCTGCGTGTCTTCGCTAATCATCGACAACGGGTTGTAGTATTGCGACACACTGGTAGACCTGAACCACGTGCCATCCTCATTCTTGATGGGCTGTGTGGGCGAATAATACACCATGGCGTCCGTGACGCTCTGTCCGGAAACGCCTGTCGGCACCTCGTTGCTCGTGGTCTGACTTGCGTTGACACCGAGCGAGAGCGTCAGATGGTCTTTAAGCACGGTCGACTGCGCCAATGCCCTCGCCGTGAAGCGTTCCATATCCGTTCCGCGTATCACGCCCTGATGGTTGAGATAGTTAAGGCTGACGTTGTAGTTGGATTTCTCGTTGCCTCCACTGACGGCAATGTTGTGGTTATGCGATATACCTGTGCGCTCCACCTCCTTCTGCCAGTTGGTGTCGGCTCCCTCGTCGCTTGTCAGTTCAAAGCCGTTGGCGGCAGCATAGTTTCGCAGATCAGCAGCAGTAGCGAGGTCAAGATCCTTTGCCACATTCTCTATTGCCACATAGCCGTTGTAGCTCACATGTGCGGCGCCTTTCTTGCCTTTCTTGGTGGTGATGATAATGACGCCATTGGCTGCCTTTGAACCATAAATAGCGGTAGCAGTGGCATCGCGAAGCACGTCGATGCTCTCAATGTCGTCAGCCGACACGAGCGAGAGGTCTGCGCCAGGCACGCCATCCACTATATAATAAGGTGACTGGGCATCACCCGTACGCAAGGTGGAAGCACCGCGCAAGGTGATGGAAGGAGTTGCGTTAGGATTGCCGCTTGTGGTGACCACGAGACCCGGCACCTTGCCTTGAAGCATTTGTCCGGGAGTGGTCATCACTCCGGAATTCAAGTCTTCCGCCTTGATGGTGGTGATGGAACTGGTAACGTCCTTGCGCTTCATGCTACCATAACCTACGACAACAACCTCGTTCAAGACCTTGTTGTCCTCGTCAAGAACGATGGTCATACCGGGATTTGCCTTTACCTCCTTTGGGATATAGCCCACGTATGATAATCTAAGCTTTGAGCCCGTCTTGGTATTTATGACATAGCTGCCATCAATATCTGTCACAGTGACATTTTTTGTACCTGCCTCCACAATGCTTACTCCGACAAGAGGTTCGCCTGCAGCATCCAAAACCTTTCCGGTAATCTTGTTTTGCGCAAAGGCCGTCACACTCATAAGTGGCAGCGAAGCGCACAACAACATGCGCATGCGACTTTTGCATTTTGTCTTTTTTCTACACATAATTCTCTTGGAATAATTAAGCTTGTTAAAACTGCTGCAAAAGTACAGTCGCCATGTTACCATATTGACTCAACGATATTACTCTTCTATTGCATTTTGTTTACAACGGTCGTAACACGAATCACTCCCCCTACTTCGCTCATTCAGATAAATTGTTGCTGCCCAGTATATTACTACAGACTTGACTTAAAAATTGGAATGCAGAACTTATACTTCCCTTCGTTCCTTGAAATTAAGGAGGCACGTAAAACGGTTCTACCATATAAAAAATCTCGCAAGGTTGCTTGCGAGATTGACATATTTCTAAACAATCACAAAGGTCGTAACTCACCTTAGCCTGTGTCGCAAAGAATATATATAAAGAATTAGCGACTCAACACGCATAGTGTTGAGCCGCTGATGTGGGCAAAGATGGATTCGAACCACCGAAGGCGTAAGCCAGCAGATTTACAGTCTGCCCCATTTGGCCACTCTGGTATTTGCCCTTTTTCTTTGCATTTGCCTTTGTTTCTCAAAAGCGATGCAAAGATAGGCATTACTTTTGGAACTTCCAAGCGTAATCGACCATTTTTATTGCAGTTAATGCGAATTCGTCGCCTTTGTTGCCGAGTTTTCCACCACAGCGTTCGTAAGC
The DNA here is from genome assembly GCA_963649665.1 of Bacteroidaceae bacterium. Taxonomy (GTDB): domain Bacteria; phylum Bacteroidota; class Bacteroidia; order Bacteroidales; family Bacteroidaceae; genus Alloprevotella. The sequence goes on from CAVJJO010000010.1 coordinate 2,763, forward strand.
TTGCTCTTCGGTGTTGACGGTCAAGAGCCCGAACACTACGGGAATGTCGCCCGAGGCGTTGAGTTGTGTGACGCCTTGCGTGACGCCTTGGCAGATGTAGTCGAAATGGGGAGTGTCGCCGCGGATAACGCAACCGAGAATGATTACGCCATTGACGTGAGCGAATTTAGCCATTTGCTGAGCGGCATAGACAAGCTCAAAGCTTCCAGGTACGCGTGCCACGCTGATGTTGTTTTCGGCCACGCCGTTTGCTTTAAGCGTGTTTACGGCTCCCTCAAGGAGTTTGTCGGTGATGTGGTTGTTCCACTCGGTGACAACTATGCCGAAACGCATTTCGCTGGCATCGGGCAAAGGAATGGACTGGTCTTTGGTGTAGGAGAATGTATTGGATGACATGAGTTCTAATTGTTTAGTGGAAAATGCAAGGAGAGATTGAAGCCTTGGAGTTGTTAAATTGCTTCTTTCTCTTATGCAAGAGATTGAATGTAAACCAAAAAGAACATGGGAAATGACGCAGCGTAGGCAGTGGCCTTTACACTATTGGCATCATTTCTCATGCTCTTGGGGGAATGTTTGAAAAGTAGAAGCGTGCGTTTACTTAGAGAGACGTTCGATGTACTTGTCGATGATGGCATCAAGAACTACGCCGTTCTGCTGCTGACGCATGCAGAGGGGAGCTGAAGGATAGTCGGCCTTGATGTCCTGGTAAATCTTGAGCGCTTCGTCGGTCTTCTTCTGCGATTCAAGAATGAGACCTGCCTGAAGAAGGTACTCTGCGGAGAGAGCGGGAATCTCAGTGGCTTTGGCGGCTTTCTTGAAGGTCTCTACAGCCTTGTCGAATTGCTTAGCGTTGGCGTAGCAGTTGGCAAGGGCGAAGAGAGCCTGAGCGGAAATGGTGTTGTCGCTCTTGGGAGAGAATTTCTCAAGATACTTGATGGCTTCCTTATTTTTGCCAAGCTGATAATAGCAAAGGCCGGCTTCGTAGCATGCCACGTTACCAGCATTGGTGGAACCGTAAGTGTCGGCTATCTTGGTAAGACCAACGGTTTTTCCTTCGCCTTTAAGCGCCGTTTCGTAGTTCTGCTGCAGCACATACTTCTGCATGACAATGCCGAGAAGTTCCTGAGCCTTGCTTTCGCGGGGCTTCTGATAGCCCCAAATGTAGGCGCAAATACCGCCGGCGACCACTACGATGGCAACAATGGCGGTGATGATCTGTTTCTTGAACTTGATAGCAAAGGCTTCGCTCTGCGCCAAGGCGTCATTGACGTCAAGGGCTTGTTTGCTCTTTTGATTGCTCATGATATAGTTTGTTCTTTTTTGTTTGTTCTTAAAAAATGCAAGCGCAAAAATAGTCTTTTTCTGCCGTTTGGCGAAATGCTTGCGCTATTTTTTCGCAACACGACCTTTTTCTGCCGCATTACGCCTTGTTTCACACATGTCTTTGCGTAACTTTGCGTAGTAACGTGCTTTTTCTTTTAGTTCTTTCAGATACCCGATTAGAACAAGGATTTAGCCTCAATATTATTTCCATCAATGATTCTCAATCACCTTTCCATACTCAACTACCGCAACCTTATTGCCGCCGACCTCGAATTCTCGCCAAGCGTGAACTGTCTTGTCGGAGCCAACGGAATGGGCAAGAGCAATGTGCTCGATGCCATTTATTTCCTTTCGTTCTGCCGTGGTTTCACTTCTTCCCAGGACGGCATGAACCTTCGCCATGGCGCCGAGTTTTTCATGATAGAAGGCGAGTATGAGTTGGAAGAAGGCACGGAGCGCCGTGTGGCAATCAGTTCAAAGCCCGGGAGCCGCAAACGCGTGAAGGTAGACGACCGCGATCTGAAACGCATTTCGGAACATGTGGGACGCATCCCCTTGGTGATCATTGCCCCTGCCGACTCAGCCCTCGTCACGGGCGGAAGTGAAGAACGGAGAAAATTCCTCGACATGGCCATCATGCAGTACGACGCCCGTTACCTTGAAGCACTCATCCGCTATGAAAAGTCGCTCAAGCAACGCAACGCTCTTTTACGGCAGGAAAGCGAACCCGACTGGGGGCTAATGGACGTACTAGAAGATATGATGGATGCCGACGCACACATTATATATAATGGGAGAAAAGAGTTTGCAGAAACATTTCTCCCCCTCTTCCGCGAACTCTATGCGCAACTTTCAGGTGCCGACGACGAGGAAGTGGGTATCGAATATGAAAGCCACCTTACACGCGGGCCGCTCAGCGAACAATTAAGAACTTGCCGGGCGAAAGAACGCATTGTCGGCTATACGCTTCACGGTGTGCACAAGGACGAACTCTCGCTCACCTTGCGCAGCTTCCCCATAAAGAAGGAAGGGTCGCAAGGACAACAGAAAACGTTCTTCATCTCCATGAAATTGGCGCAATACCTCTACCTTCGCGACAAAGGCGAAAAGCGCATGCCTCTGCTACTGCTTGACGACATCTTCGACAAACTCGACTCATCACGCGTTTCGCGAATCATTGACTACGTAGGGGCGGCAGACTTCGGCCAAACGTTTATCACCGACACGCGGCGCGAACATCTCGACCGCATACTCTCTGCCACAAACCGCTCTTACAAACTCTTTGAAGTGAAAAACGGAGAGGTCACTCCCCTACAATAAGTGTAACCCATGAAACGACGCAATTCTGAAAGCATAGGCGAAGTGGTTCTGCGCTTTCTACGCATAAACTCCCTGGAAGCCCCGCTCAATGAGTACCGCCTCGTCAATGCATGGAGCAAGGTGGCCGGACCGCTTGCCGAGCGCTTTACGGAAAGTGTGATGATAAAGAACCAAACGCTCTACGTACATCTGCGCTCCGCCACACTGCGCGCAGAACTCACCATGCAGCGAACAGACTTAGTGAGGCGGCTTAACAATGCTGTGCAGGCTCAGGTCATTACAGACATACACTTCACTTAGATCAAAAGTCCGCACATCATTGCACAATCGCCACATTGCACACGCAAAGCGCAAATGAGCCGACGTTTTGTTAAATAATTCGGCTTTACTCTTCAAAAATGTCAAGCGAAAACATTTTTCGCCGAAAAAGTTTTCTCCATAAACGGGCATTGCAGATATTTGTCGCATGAAACGTACATCATAAGGTGTACATACAGCCCCTTTTCCCCAAGAGGAGGACACAAGCAACTCTCATTACCCATCTTAAAAAGACACACATTATGAAACGGACAATCTTCACCCTGCTATTTGCATTGATAGCCATACTTCCCGCCTTTTCCTTCAACTATGAAGAAGCTCGCCAGCGGGCATGGTATCTCACGGACAAAATGGCTTATGAACTCAACCTTTCGCCCGAACAGTACGACCGCGCTTACCAGACGAACCTGGACTACTTCATGAGTCTCAACACCTCCGCAGACTGCTACGGTTATGCGTGGAGCTATCGTGAAGCGGACTTAAGATGCATTCTCTTCGACTGGCAATTTGCCCTTTACGAAGCCGCAGACTACTTTGTACGCCCCGTGCGTTGGCTTCGTGCTGCATGGTACTGGCCTGTGTTCGAACGCTATGCAGTAGACTACTATTACTACAACCGTCCGTCAGTGTATCTCACCTATCGCGGTGGAATGTGGGACAGACGCGTAGCAGGAGGTCCCAGTCCCTATGCTTCATTCCGTCCTCGCTACGGTGAAGGAATGCGCAACCACTACTCTAACTGGCGTCCCGACTTCGGCGGACGTGACGTTAGCCCCGCAAGACCCGGAGCAGGCACTTGGCATCCCGATTTTGGAGGACGTGACAACAGACCTTCTACCGGCTACAACAACCCAACGCGCCCCAACGGCAACAACGGGCACTCGCAAGGAAGCGTTGGAGGCAGCCGTCCGGGATATAACAGCGGCAACAATGGTCGCCCCTCTACAGGCACACGCCCTTCCACCGGTCAAGGCGGTTCTACCACGACGCCTTCCAATCCTACATTGAGCCCTGTGTTCAACCGCAACGACCGCGGCAACCAAAGCGGCGGATTCAATCGCGGAAATACAACCCAAACACAGCAGAGTGCACGCCCCCAAACGCAGACATCGCCCTCGCGCAACAACAATTCTTCGGGCACTGTGAATCGCGGGCACGGCAACTATGTTCCGAGTCAAAACCGCGGTACGTCTGCCGGAAGTACTTCTCCTTCCCGTTCTACGCGCAACACTAGCGCTCCCGCAAGAACCACAAACGGCGGACGCACCTTCGGCAGATAACCTCGCACCACATCCTATCCACTTCATAGAAAGGCAGAGAACCTTACAATGGTTCCCTGCCTTTTTTAGATGTAACTGCACAGTTCAGAGAAGAGACGCCCCTCCCCATAAGCCACATGCCATCTCGGGTTTCCTTTGGGCAGATAAGCAAAAATCCCCTTCCTCGTCGGAGAAAGGGGATTTTCTTATCAGACATTTTGGATGAACACCTTATAAAGGATCAAGGCATTACTTGCTGGGAGAGATGATGAAGGTAAACTCGTGGTCGGCATAGGGAATGAGATATTTCTCAAGCGGCCATGCGCCCCAAGAGTCTATGCAGCCAAGACCCATCTGACGCTGAGCCACATGAACGACGGTGTATTTGCGAGGAACAAGTTCGCCTGCGTGAGAGTGGTGCGCGGTCTTTTCGGGACCGTCGTCGAGGTCTTCAGTTTCATAGTTGATGGACGTCATTTCCAAAGGTTCAATGCCACGGAAAGTGAGTCCTTCACCATTGGAATTGTGCACGTTCCACCAACGCACGTCGGTGTGGTTACCGCTTTCCTGCGGACGCACATAACCCCAGAACATATCCTTCACGTTTTGCGTGTAAAGACCGATGACCTGGCTTTCGTGGCGGTCTACGTAATTTTCTGCAGGACCGCGACCGTAATACGTTACCGCATTGAAGTTCTCAGGCATACGGAGCGTCATGCCGAAGCGGGGAAGGAAGGGCTTGTTCTTCGCATCCTTGTCGACCGTGAGCTTTTGGTTTACGATGAGATTGCCGGCGGGCGTCATGGTGTAAGTGAGCGTAAGCGATGCGCTGACGGAGGGCATGGAATAGTTGCAGACCACGCATCGGTTTTGTCCGTCAGCCTCTTCCTTCATGGAAGTAAGCTTGAGTTCGGGATTCTTCCAAGCGCCGAATTTGTTCTGAAGGCCTGCACCGTAGTCGTTGTCGGTGGTAGCACGCCAGAAGTCGGGTTGCAGGGAAAGGCGGTCTTCAAACATCGGCTTTCCGTCTACGTCGAGATAGTCGAGCAGACCTGTGCTCTTGCTGAAAGTGGCTGAAGTGCGGCCACCGGTAAGAGTGAGGCAAGCCAACTGTTCTTCTTTCGTAACAGAAGGTTGTGCCGTAGCAGCCTTTTTTCCTTTCGAAGTGGAAACGGCAGGCGCATCGGCGGCAATCGTCTGAGCCACGGTGGGGAAAGTGTAGGCGTTGAGCACAAACTGCTGCTGAGCCACTTCATAGCCTGCCTCGAGAAGAGGTTCTGCGCGCTTTAGACGGTAAGACACGTTGAGCGTGAGTTCTCCTTCGGCCTTTACAGGCTTGTAGCCTTCAAGTTCTACGAGCGTCTTTGACTGAGGTGCCACGTTGATGTCGGCAACCGTTCCGGTAGCCACCATCTTTCCGTTGTCGCAGAGCGTCCAGTCGAGAGCTACGTTGTTGAGCGACTTGAAGAAGTTCTCGTTGTAGACTTCCACAACGCCCTTTTCAGCATCGGTGAGCTTGCTCCAAATGTCCTGATAGAAATAGCGCACTTCGGTAGCCGTGGGTTGCGGACGGCGGTCGGGATAGATAAAGCCGTTGCAGTTGAAGTTGTGGTCGGTGGCAGGATAACGTCCGAAGTCGCCGCCATAGGCGAAGATTTCCTTACCGTCCTTATTCTTCACGCGGATGGCCTGCTCCACGAAGTCCCAAATGAAACCACCTTGGTAGTTAGGATACTTGCGCACAAGATCCCAATATTCCTTGAAACCACCCATGGAGTTTCCCATGGAGTGGGCATACTCGCACTGAATGAGCGGACGCGGGGCGTTTTGCTTCACGTAGTTCTCGCACGACTTGTAGTCGTAGTACATCGGGCAGAAGATGTCCGTACCGCGTTCGAGTCCAGCACGCTCATACTGCACGGGACGTGAGGGGTCGTAAGCCTTCACCTCGTCATAAGCCTTCTCGAAGTTGGAACCATAACCTGCCTCGTTGCCGAGACTCCAAATGACGATGGAAGGATGGTTCTTGAGAATGTGGGTATTGTTGCGGTTGCGCTCAAGATGGGTTTGAAGGAATTTGGGCACTTTCGCCAACGTCTTGTCGCCGTAGCCCATTCCATGGGATTCCAAATTGGCTTCACCTACTACGTAGAGTCCGTACTCGTCGCAAAGGTCATACCAGCGGGGATCGTTGGGATAGTGGCTCGTGCGCACGGCATTGATGTTGTGCTCTTTCATGACCTTGATGTCCTGCACCATACGCTCTACGCTCACTACGTAGCCGCCGTCGGGGTCCATCTCATGACGGTCTGTACCCTTTATCAGTACGGGCTGGCCGTTGACGAGGAGTTGTGAGTTCTTTATTTCCACCTTACGGAAACCTACATTCTGCATGAAGCTTTCTACGAGGTTTCCCTTGGCATCTTTCAGTTCCACGCGGAGCTTATAAAGATTGGGCGTTTCGGCAGTCCATTTGAGCGGATTGGCTATTTGCCACTTGAGTTCGCCGCTGCCTTTTGCCAAGTCTACGTCCTCGGTCTTTACGCTTGCACCCTTTGAGTCGAGCAACGTAAGCGTAGCGCGGCAACCTGCGGTACGTGTTCCCGTCAAACGTACGGAGAGCGTACCGTTGGTGTAGTTGTCGGTAAGGTCGGGGGTGATGAATATGTCGGACACGTGGGTTTCGGGACGCGAATAGAGATACACTTCGCGAGCTATACCCGTAAAGCGCCAGAAGTCCTGGTCTTCGAAATAGGAACCGTCGCACCAGCGCATCACCTGCATGGCGATGAGGTTTTCCTGACCGGCTTTGAGATATTTGGTAAGGTCGAATTCGGCAGCCACCTTGGAGTCTTCGCTGTAGCCAACGAATTTTCCGTTTACCCACACTGCGAGGTTGGACGTGGCGGAACCGACATGAAGGTAAATGCGCTCGCCCTTCCAATTGGCGGGAACGGTGACGGTTTTACGGTAAGAACCGGTATAGTTATTCTTTTCCTCTACATAGGGAGGATTGGGCTCAAACTGGGTTGCCCAAGCGTAGCCGATGTTCTTGTAGATGGCATCGCCGTGACCGTTGAGCTCAAAGAGACCAGGCACGGGGAAGTCTTCCCATTTGGAGTCGTCGAACTTCAGCGAGTAGAAGTCGGCAGGCGCATTCTGATGGTCCTTCACGAAATTGAACTTCCACTTTCCTTCAAGGGAAAGATAGCGTGAGGAAGCCTTCTTGTCGGCTTTCTCAGCACCTTGCACGCTCTCAAAAGCAAAGAAGTCGCTTCGGGGAGCTTCGGTGTTCACTCTGTTCATTGCAGGGTCGAGCCAATAGCGCTCCTTGACCTGAGCGCCAGCCGTGAGCATGCACATGCTGGCCAACGAAAGTATGACAGGTTTTAGCATGGTAGGGTATTTGATAGATGTTATGTAGTAATGATTGGTTGCAAAATTAGTAGAATTCTTACGATTCGCCTCAAGGCAAAGCCCATCAGTTGTTGAGTTTCTTCATCTGCGCATAAGCCTTGTAAAGTCCGAGCTGACCTGCCTTGCTGAAATCGGCAGCAGCCTTCTTGGTGTCGCCCTCGGCACTTAGAAGTATGGCACGGTTGTAATAAGCTTCGGCAAAACGGGCGTCAAGTTTGAGCACTTGCCCGAAGGTTTCTATGGCGGCTTTTGCATTTCCCGCCTGGGCCAAGAGGCAGGCTTGGTTGTACACCACTACGGCACTTTTCGGGGAGCGTTCTCTAGCGCGCTCGAGGATGGACTGTGCCAAATGCAGATTCGACTGCGCTTCGGAAGCCGACGTAGTACCGGAGGCGGCAGAACGCGAAAGCACGAAAGCGCACTGAAGCAAAGCCACGACGGATGTGCTGTCGGAGCGCAGGGCTTCCTGGGCGTCGTTGAGGGCAGAAGTGTAGTTGTAACGTTCTCCGGCGATTGCCGAACTTACCACGAGTTGGTTGCACGTGCCCAATGTGGAAGCAACCCTTTCCACCTGTCGCCAGTCGGATTCGCTCTCATCGCGGTCTGAGGTTTCCGACTCTGCGGTCAGGCAGAACTGACGAATGGGTGTATTGAGGCAAGCGAAGGGGGCCATTTCCGACATGAAAGCCACGGAGTGATAGCCTCTTGTGTACACGGGACGGAAGGCTACGTGGAACATGGGGCAGAGGTCGTTGCCTACTTTCTCGTTCTGCACCTTACCCAGCATGGTGCCAAACACGTTGCGCACGGTGTCGGGGTCTTCCTCTATGAGTTGCTGGTACTGTTCAAGGGCATGCTCGGAGCGGAGTCGCACTTTCTTCGTTTTCGTGCGGGGCGCACGGGCAAAGGCAAGGTCGAGGTCGCGACGTGCCACATAGGTCTCGTCGGCCACAGCGCCTTTCTTGTCGCCTACTTTTCTGCGGCAAGCGGCGCGCTGCAGGTATCCGTAAGTAAAATTGGGATAGGCTTTGATGAGTTGCGAGTAGTCGGCTATGGCTCCACGGTAGTTGCCTACCTTTTCGCGCAGTTGGGCACGATTGAAGAGCGCCAACGTGTTGTCGGGTTCCACTTGCAGGATGAAGTCGAAATCGGTGATGGCTTTGTTCAAGTCGCCCACGAAACTTCGCAAGAGACCACGGTTGTAATGCGCCACGAAATGTTGTGGCACGAGTTCAATGGCTTTGTCGTAATCGGCTATGGCAAGACCGAATTTGTTCAACGCATGACGGGCTTGTGCTCGCGCCACATACGCCTCAAAGTCAGAGTTCTGATACTTCAACGCTTGCGTAAGACAAGAATCAGCCAAGACATAGTCGGACTTTTGAAGGGCATAACGTCCCTTAAAACTCCACGCTTGCGCTTCTTTGGGGTTTATCGTAAGCAGGTGGTCTATGCACTTCAAGCCTTCAATGGTGTCTTTCTGCTCAAAAGCGCTTTGTGCTTGCACGAGATAGGTTCTGCTGTAAGAGGGCCAATGACGAACGATGTAGGTCAAGTCGGAATCGGCTTTCGCATAGTCTTTCTGTTGCAGATAGCAGAGCGCACGGTTGTAGCGCGCCCCTTGGTCGTCGGGGGTTTCGCGAAGCACACGCGAATAGTCGGCGATGGAACCGGCATAATCGTCCAAATGTATGCGGCAGAGTCCGCGCAACTGATACACCTCACCGATGTAAGGGTTGAGCGAAATGCTCTGCGAGCAGTCGGCTTCGGCTCCCACGTAGTCTTCAAGCGTGAATTTGGCATATGCCCTGTAATAGTAGGGACGGGAAAGGAAGGGTTTGGCTTCTATCGCTTGATTGAAGTACTTCACCGCCGTAAGATAGTCGTCAACACTTAGGGCGTTGCGCCCCATGATAGTGGCAACTTCGGCGTCGACCTGCGCCGAAGCGCTCTGGCAGTAGAAGAAACAGCATGCCACAACCAAGACGCAACAACGCAACGAGCGATGTAACGCCCGCCGCAATTGACGTGTAAGATGCTTAGTCGACATGGTTTCTTTCGTGCTTATAATGTGTATGACCAACGTTGCGACGGTGCCGTTGCATTACGTAATGGGTCGAACGCTGGAGTTTGAGACAAATCTCAAGTAAATAGCCTCTATCTATTGGGTATCAACTGTTTTTCACAAGTGCATCTGAAGACTATTTCGGCGACTTCACCTTATAGCCGCAGTTGAATTTTCCCTTGAGAAGCGTGTTGAGCTTGCTGCGCACCATCTGCTTTCGGAGGGGAGATATGCGGTCAATGAACATATGGCCGTCGAGATGGTCAAACTCGTGCTGCATCACACGGGCGAGGTAACCATCAACCCACTCGTCGTGTTCGTTGAAGTCCTGGTCCATATACGTCACATGGATGCGCTTGGGACGACGCACCGGTTCACGGATGCCGGGAAGACTCAAGCAGCCTTCGTCGAGGAGTTCGGTCTCGCTGTCGTCGAACTCTACGATATGGGGATTGATGTAGGCTTCGTTGAAATCGGCGTATTCAGGAAATTCATCCTTGAGGCAATCGAGGGTGATGACCACCACGCGAATGGCCTTGCCTATCTGGGGAGCTGCGAGTCCCACGCCGTCGCTATGGTACATGGTCTCAAACATGTTGGCGATGAGTTCCTTGAGTTCGGGATAGTCGGGCGTAATGTCCTCAGCCTCCTTGCGGAGAACGGGCATTCCATACGTATAAATGGGGAGAATCATATGTTGGTGTAGAGGTTTAATTGTTTATTTGTAATTATCTTGCGCTTAACCATTTGCAATCTACAATCCACTAGAGCGGCAAAGCGTTTTGACGGCTTTCCATCCAGCTTTGAAGAATGATGCAGGCACTGATTTCGTCGACCAAACCCTTATCCTGCTGGCGGCGCTTTTTACCGATGCCCGACGAGAGGATGGCTTGATGCGCCAACACGGAGGTAAAGCGCTCGTCGTAAAGTTCTATGGATTTGTCGGGGAAACGATTCTTGAACTTCTCCAAGAAAGCCATCACACGTCGTTGGTTTTCAGAAGCTTCGCCATTTGTCTGCGTAGGCAAACCAAGAACTACACGCTCCACGTCTTCACGGGAGAAATAGTCGGAAAGATAGGCGAAGAGCGTTTGTGTGTCTACGGTGGTCAACCCATTGGCAATGATTTGCGCGGGGTCGGTTACGGCTAGACCTGTACGTTTTTTTCCGTAGTCGATGGATAAGATACGTGACATACGTTGGCTTTGTGAGGAGTCGGAGAGTTATTGCCGCTGGCTAGCACGTTCACGCATAGTTGCCGTTTGCAATGGGACACGTGACGCCGGAGGCATTGATTAGAAAGAGGCACGACAAACACTTGTCGCAAGATGACAAACAATTTGTCGTGCCTCATTACGTGAGAAAACCACCACGTTAGCGGTACACGCAAGAATAGCGCATTTCATCGGTGCGCATTTCTCAACGGACCTAATATGGAGATGGATTATTAATTCAAGTTTCTGGTTTGGGGATATGGTGCGAAGCGCATGAGGGTCAAGACTCCAGCCCTGACTGCTCTACACGGCCTTACAGAGATTATCCGCGAAACTTAAACGGATTTTAAACGGAAATGCTCCGTTTATATACTCGCCACAAATACCACTTGAATAAATGCGCGAGCAACCTTTACATATCACCCAATCCGAAACTTCAGTTACTTAATCATATCGCAACCCATGTAAGGCTGAAGCGCCTTGGGAATGCGGATGCCTTCGGGAGTCTGGAAGTCTTCAAGCAATGCCGCTACGATGCGGGGCAATGCAAGAGCAGAACCGTTGAGCGTGTGGCAGAGCTGAATTTTCTTGTCGGCACCACGATAACGGCACTGCAGACGGTTTGCCTGGTAGGTGTCGAAGTTGGAAACGGAGCTTACTTCGAGCCAACGCTTCTGGGCTTCGCTGTACACTTCAAAGTCGTAGCAGAGCGCTGCCGTGAAACTGATGTCGCCGCCGCACAAACGGAGGATGCGGTAAGGAAGTTCCAACTTCTTCAGCAAGCCTTCCACATGGTCGAGCATTTCTTGGTGTGACTCCTTGGAATGTTCGGGTTTGTCGATGCGCACGATTTCTATCTTGGAGAATTCGTGCAGACGGTTCAAACCACGTACGTCCTTACCGTAGCTGCCTGCTTCGCGACGGAAGCACTGCGTGTAGGCACAGTTCTTGATGGGCAACTGGTCTTCGGAAAGGATTACGTCGCGATAGATGTTGGTCACGGGCACTTCTGCCGTAGGAATGAGGTAGAGGTCGTCCTCGTTGCAGTGGTACATCTGACCTTCCTTGTCGGGAAGCTGCCCCGTACCATAGCCGGAAGCCTGGTTCACAACCGTAGGAGGCATGATTTCGGTATAACCAGCAGCACGCGCCTCGTCGAGGAAGAAGTTGATGAGTGCACGCTGCAGACGGGCGCCTTGACCTATATATACGGGGAAGCCGGCACCGGTGATTTTCACGCCGAGGTCGAAGTCAATGAGATTGTACTTCTTTGCAAGTTCCCAGTGGGGAAGCGGATTTTCGGGCAACACGGTGTCGTGACCACCAGTCTTCACCACGAGGTTGTCTTCCGCACCGTTGCCTTCGGGCACGATATCGTAGGGAATGTTGGGGATGGTATAGAGCAAAAGCTTCTTATCTTCTTCGGCCTTCTTCATCGCCTCTTCAAGTTCCTTGCTCTTGGCCTTGATGTCGGCCACTTGCTGCTTGGCGGCTTCAGCTTCGGCCTTTTTGCCTTCTTTCATAAGGCCGCCGATACTCTTGGAGATTGTTTTTACCTGATTGTTGAGGGAGTCGAGTTCGGCTTGTGCCTCCTTACGTTTGTTATCGAATGCCAGTACGCCGTCGATAGCTTCACGCGCACCGCTGAAATGCTTCTTTTCGAGACCGCGAATCACAGCCTCTTTGTCTTCGAGGATTTGTTTGATAGTAAGCATTGCTATATCTATTTTGAATTATTGAGAGCAAAAGTACTCAATTTTTCGGAATTTGGCCGTTCATGCCTTAAACTTTTGCCCGCATTGAAAAAATCGGGACTTCAAGCCGCTCACCAAGCGCAATGTTCTTCGCAAAACAGACGACGTCTCCAACAAAGCATAAGTCAATTTTAGTTAACACAAAGCACCTCATACCGTCGCGAGAATCGCATAAAATCAAACCACCATGCGCTCGGCGCCGTATAAGCGAATCTCAAGCACTTAAGAATTCTATTCTTTTACAACTCCATGCAGTATTACTTTATTTCTTCAACAAACAAACGCAGAACGAAGCCAAAAACAGCTTCAACGAGGCCTATCTCAGCGAAAAAATCAAGGCATCTAGCAATTACGGGAAGGCACGCCGTAGAAATTCCATGCCTTGGAATTTTTACGGGAAGCATCGGAATGAAGGCTGGCATAGGGAGCATCCGTTTTTCAAAGCCTAGATTACACCCATAAAAGCTCCAAAAATCATTAACTTACGTTTGCAGTATATGGGAATCTATGCACCTTTGTTTTGCATATATTACACATTACACCTCTATCCTTCTCTTAAGTACGCGCACCCGTTGGGTAATGCACAACTGCCGAGAAGGGCAAAAACTTTGCAAATCATTTCAATCTTCGTGCGTCAAGCACTATCTTTGCAAGTGATTTAAAGGGTGGTTCCGTGAATTCTACCTTCAGGCGATGCTTATTCAGAGAACTATCTTCGTTAGACGGACGTTTGAAAAGCAAAACCGCATGGGTCACATCAAAGCCACACTACTCACGTTATGCCTTTTGGCAATTCTGCCCCTCTATGCAGTGAAATGGTCGCCGCAAACGCTGCCCATGCCCTATCTGCAAGACGAAAGGAAGCACGTGTGCAACCCCGACCAAGTGATTTCTGCCGCTGCCGAAGACTCCATCAATGCGAGGCTTTATGCGCTTGAACACGAGAAAGGCGTGCAGGCCATATTCGTTGCCGTAGAGCACATCGAAGGCGACGACCCTTACACCTTCGCCATGGACTTGGGACGGAAGTACGGCATCGGTTCCAAAGCCAGTACGGGATTGATAGTGGTTCTCGCATCAAAGGACCGCAGCTATCAGATACTCACCGGTAACGGACTTGAAGGCACGCTCCCCGACGCCATCTGCCGAAGGATAGAGAACCGCACCATGGTGCCGCTGCTTCGCGAAGAGAAATGGAGCGAGGCTCTAGTGGCAACGGCGAGCGACATTGACCGCTACATCCGCAAGGACCCGACGCTGCAGTACGACGACGAAAGCGAAGACGACCTGGCAGACCTGGGCATAGCTGTTCTAGTGGTTGCCTTCGTATTTGGCATAACCCTGTTTTCGTTCATAAGCGTCCAAAGGCGCAAGCGATGTCCGCAGTGCAAGCACAAACCCATGAAGGTGATTAGCCGAAAGCGCGTACGCAACATCACGACCGGCAGTTACCATATCCGGGTGGTTTACCAATGTCCGAAGTGCGGATGCAGGAAGACAGATTACGAAAACGACGCACAAAGCAACAGCAGATCCGGCGGACTTTTCCCGCCACCTTTCATAGGCGGCACGGGACACAGCGGCGGAAGTTCATTCGGCGGAGGCAGTTTCGGCGGAGGAAGTTTTGGCGGCGGAGGCAGCGGCGGACGTTTCTGAACAGACCAACGATGCTTCATGCGTCAAGTGTTCACGCCCTGTTCCGCGCATCCTTGAACCGGCAGTGCCAATGTAAGTTGGCTTTCGCGCCCATCCACCAATTTGTTATCACCAAACACATTATAACATGGCTCTCCCAAAAAGAAACCAAACCATTTTAATCGGGCTTGGCATTGTGGTGCTCATTGTAGCCTTTTTCACATTCCATTCCTACAACCTGCTCGTGGCAAAGGACGAAGCAGTAGCCACAGCATGGGGCAACGTGCAGACACAGTATCAGCGCCGTGCCGACCTCATCCCCAACCTCGTGAACACGGTAAAGGGATATGCCAAACACGAGAGCACCACGCTTCAGGAAGTAGTGGAAGCACGCGCCAAAGCCACACAACTTAAAGTGGACGCCGACAACCTCTCGCCCGAAAAGCTCAAGCAGATACAGGCGGCACAGGGAGAACTCTCGCAAGCACTCGGCCGCCTACTCGCCGTGACGGAGTCGTATCCCGAACTCAAGGCCAACGAAAACTTCTCCGAACTCCAGGCCCAGCTTGAAGGCACGGAGAACCGCATAAACGAAAGCCGCAGACTCTTCAACGAGTCCGTGCAAAGCTATAATGTGTCGGTACGTTCGTTTCCCAAAAACATCGTAGCCGGCATGTTCGGTTTCGAGAAGAAATCGCAGTTTGAAGCCGAAGCCGGAGCAGAGAAAGCCCCTACAGTAGAATTCTAAGAATACACTCAGCGGAAGGAAACTTCCAAACTCCTTTCGCCGCAACAATAAACCCAACAGCCAACCACAACCAATGGACAGCAAGCAACGTTATATGATGCGCGGAGTTTCCGCCATGAAAGAAGACGTACACAACGCCATCAAGAACATCGACAAAGGAATCTTCCCCCAAGCCTTCTGCAAGATTATCCCCGACATTCTTGGAGGTGACCCCGAATACTGCAACATCATGCATGCCGACGGCGCAGGCACCAAGTCGAGCCTCGCCTACATGTACTGGAAAGAGACGGGCGACCTCTCGGTTTGGAAAGGCATAGCGCAGGACGCGCTCATCATGAACACCGACGACCTCCTTTGCGTGGGCGCCGTCGACAACATTCTCGTGAGCTCCACCATAGGCCGCAACAAGATGCTCATTCCCGGAGAAGTTATCTCGGCCATCATCAACGGCACGGACGAACTCCTGCAGCAAATGCGCGACATGGGCGTAGGCATCTATGCCACCGGCGGTGAAACGGCCGACGTGGGCGACCTCGTGCGCACCATCATCGTAGACTCCACCGTGACTTGCCGCATGAAGCGTTCCGACGTCATCAACAATGCCAACATCCGTCCGGGCGACGTCATCGTAGGTCTCTCGTCATGCGGACAGGCCACTTACGAAAAGGAATACAACGGCGGTATGGGCTCAAACGGACTGACTTCCGCACGCCACGACGTGTTTGCCAAATATCTCGCTGAGAAATATCCCGAAAGCTACGACCATGCCGTACCCGAAGAACTCGTCTACAGCGGCGGTTACAAACTCACCGATGCCGTAGAGGGCGCTCCCGTCAATGCCGGAAAACTCGTGCTCTCCCCCACCCGCACCTACGCTCCCGTGGTGAAGAAACTGCTCGACTTGATGCGCAGCGAGATTCACGGTATGGTTCACTGCACCGGCGGTGCTCAGACCAAAGTGCTCCACTTCGTTGGTGAAAACTGCCGCGTCATCAAGGACAACATGTTCCCCGTGCCTCCCCTCTTCCGCGCCATCGCCGAACAAAGCGGAACGGACTGGGCGGAAATGTACAAGGTGTTCAACATGGGACACCGCCTCGAAGTGTACGTTTCACCCGAAATGGCGGAACAGGTCATCGCCGTCAGCAAGAGCTTCAACATCGACGCCCAGGTGGTAGGACACATCGAAGAGGGCACGCGCTCACTCACCATCAAGAGCGAATTCGGAGAATTCAATTATTAATAGAGTAAGGGAGCGGCACAGCAAGCCTGCTCCTATAGGCAACTTACACCTATTAAAATTCCACACAGCACCTTAGCCACACACACCTATGACAAGAAGAAAAGCCTTTGAAGCCGTTTACATGTTAGCGTGCATGCTATGCCTCGGCTTTCTCATCGGTTTTGAATACCAGGAACTGGCAAACAAACAAGCCGGCTTCATCAGATGGACAGGAGGCATTCTGGCCGTCATAGGATGGTGTTGCATTCTATGGAACGCTGCATTCCGTTTTTTCCGCTCATCAAAAAAGAAAAAGACAATAACCAGAAATGGCTGACAACAATACACTGCTCGACAAACTCAACGGTCTCGTTTCACGTTTTGAGGAAGTGAGCACACTCATCACCGACCCTTCCGTCATTGCAGACCAACAGCGCTACGTTCGCCTCACCCGCGAATACAAGGAGCTGGAGGATCTCATGCAAGCCCGCAAGGAATATGCGCAAGTGCTCGGCAACCTCGAAGAAAGCAAGAACATTCTGCTCAACGAGTCCGATGCCGAACTCAAGGAAATGGCACGCGAAGAAGTGTCGGCCTGCGAAAAGGCAATTCCCGAGATTGAAGAACGCATCAAACTGATGCTCGTGCCCAAAGACCCGGAAGACGCAAAGAACGCGATTCTTGAAATCCGCGGCGGCACAGGCGGCGACGAAGCTGCACTCTTTGCCGGCGACCTTTTCCGCATGTACAGCAAATACTGCGAACGCAAAGGCTGGAAGCTCGAAGTGTCCAGCGCCAGCGAAGGCGCGGCAGGCGGCTTCAAGGAAATCGTCTGCTCCGTAACGGGAGCCGACGTCTACGGCACGCTCAAGTACGAAAGCGGCGTGCACCGCGTGCAACGCGTTCCCGCCACCGAAACGCAAGGACGCGTCCACACGTCTGCAGCCACCGTTGCCGTGCTTCCCGAAGCCGAAGCCTTTGACGTGGTCATCAACGAAGGCGAAATCAAGTGGGACACTTTCCGCTCCAGCGGCGCCGGCGGACAGAACGTCAACAAAGTGGAGTCCGGCGTGCGTCTACGCTACAACTGGAAGAACCCCAACACCGGAGTCGTGGAAGAAATACTCATCGAGTGTACCGAAACGCGCGACCAGCCCAAGAACAAGGAGCGCGCACTTGCACGTCTGCGTACATTCATCTACGACCGCGAACACCAGAAATACGTGGACGACATCGCTTCTCGCCGCAAGACACTCGTCAGCACGGGCGACCGCTCGGCAAAGATACGTACTTACAACTTCCCCCAAGGACGTATCACCGACCACCGCATCAACTACACCATCTACAATCTGCAAGCCTTCATGGACGGCGACATCCAAGACTGCATAGACCATCTTGTGGTAGCGGAAAATGCCGAACGACTCCGCGAAGCAGAAATGTAAACCGTGTACTTTAGTTGCAACGCTTGACAACGTGGTCAACGGCGCAGCAAAATCCCCTCCCCATACATGAGCGACGGAAACTACAACCGCAACCTTCTACCCTATCACCAATACGCCAGCGGACTGAGAGCCGGCAAGGCACAAATGCACACGAAAGCCCTCACTGCCGTACGGCAATGGCTGGAAGACGAAGGTTACAACAACGAACAAATAGAAGAAGCGCTGCTCAAACTGCGCAAATACCTCGATTGACCCATAAGGGGACAATCTTCCCACAACAACGAATATAAAGCGAGCTATGAAGATATTTCACAAAGTTGCCGCAGCAGTTCTTCCTGCACTCTTTGCAATAGGCATTGGCGCACAAGCCCACACCGCAGGTAAGCCCGAAAAGACCATCTACGCTTTCGGCTTCAGCACAAGTTTGGCAGACTCCACGGTCTATCTCACGCAAATATCCACTCTTCCCGGAGCTTCCGTGGACAGCAAAACGCATTTCCTCAACGACCGAACGGACTACACCCAGCAACTCAAGACGTTCCTTGAAGCCAAATATCCGGGTCACCAAACAAGCGTGATATTCTTCAACACGTCGCGCAAGAAACTGGAAAGCCAGTATATCAAAGTGAGACGATCGGCCAAGAAAGGCGCCCAAAACAAAGTTGTAGAGCTGGAAGGCAACGCCTTCAAGTTTGCTGCAGTTAACCACGAAGGCGAGGAATAAAGGCCGTCCCGACGACTCTCCAATTTTTTTTCGCCAAAACCACAAGTTCTTTCGCCCCGCAACGCCCGCGCCACACCCTCCGCTATGAATCAGATTCATCTGTCCATCGCCGATATCGGTATCACCATCAATGCCAACGACACGCTGCACATCAAGCATCTCTTGCCCTCCTACGCTCCATTCAGCAGAAAGGCAAGTGACAGCAGCGTAGACTTCTCACAAATCAGAGTAGCGATAAAAGACCGCATCGCCTACGACGAAGCCCCCTTCAAGCCCGTACACGAATTCTTCAGTATGGACATACGGCAGGAAGTCTTCGAAAGCGAAGAAGGGAACATGCTGTTCAAACTCTACACGGCAAACGGAGTGCATGCCACCACTTTGTACGTGCCCGCATCGCTCAACGATTTCGAAATCTGCCTGAACGGAACAGACCAGGAGCAGGCCTTTGGCCTTAACAACGCCATGATGCTCCTCTTCACCATAGGAGGTATTGCGCACGACACATTGCTCATCCACTCCTCCACGGTTCGCAACTCCGGACGCGCCTATTCTTTTCTCGGCACCAGCGGCACAGGAAAGAGCACCCACTCCGATTTGTGGGTAAACCACATTGCCGGCACAAAAATACTCAACGACGACAATCCCGCGCTAAGGGTAATGGCCGACGGAACGGTATGCATCTTCGGAACCCCCTGGAGCGGTAAGCGAAACTTCTACCTCAACGAGTCATATCCGCTTGGCGGCATCGTACGCCTCCATCAGGCTCCGCGAAACGAGATAGAAAGACTGCGCCCCATAATGGGTTTCGTGGAACTTTGGGCATCGTCGTCGAAACTGGTTTGGGACCGCGACTTCTCCAACCGCATACGCCAAGTGGTGGAAACCATCTGCTGCAAAGTGCCATGCTACAGTCTCAACTGCCTTCCCGATGCCGACGCCGCCCGCCTTTGCCACGACACCATCACAAAGGACATTAAATAAGGCACATGACAACCCCACACTCCAACATTCCGCTCAGCGGCAATCATCACGTCATGACGCTCCCCAATGATGAGTTCGTGAAATTCATCAGTGAGGACATCAAAGCGGGGCATAGCGTGACCATCGTGGCAAAAGGTTTCAGCATGCGCCCGTTCATTGAGAACAAACGCGACAAGATTATTCTCAAGCCCATAGGCAACGAGGCGCTCAAGGTCGGCGACGTAGTTCTCGCCCAAACCACATTCGGCACTTTCGTGCTCCACCGCATTGTTGACATCAAAGGCGAGCAAATCACGCTTCGCGGCGACGGCAACGCTTTCGGCACGGAGCAGACAGAGCGGAAGAAAGTGGTAGCCAAGGCCACGGCATTCATCCGCAAGGGACGAACGGAAGCAGACACCGTGAGTTCGGCAAAGTGGCGCTGCTATTCCTTCTTCTGGATGCACACGCTCCCACTGCGCCGTTACTTTCTCTACATCTACCGCCATTTCTTTGCCGACAACAAAAGATACGGCACGCTGTAGAGGAAATCTGAGCAATGCCCCTAGAATGTCTTATGCGAAGCGCATGCCACATTGCCTGCAATATTCGGCCACCGTTGCAGCGTGACGCAAAAAACATAGTTCCTCCGCATCTCGGCCCTCTCAAAGGGAAAGCGTATCTTCGCACTGTTGAATACTTAAAGCCCTGCATATGACATCTGCAATCAAATATTTGGATCCCAAGGCCGACCTTACCTTCAAGAAGATATTCGGCAACCATCCCGACCTGCTGATAAGTCTCCTCAATGCCTTGCTGCCCTTGGAAGCCGACCAGCAGATTGAAAGCTTGGAGTATCTGCCTGCGGAACTCGTGCCCGTTGATCCCATCCACAAGGACACCATCGTGGACGTGCGGTGCAAGGATCAATCCGGCCGCCAGTTCGTCGTGGAAATGCAGATGGCATGGACCGACGCATTTAAGCAGCGCGTGCTGTTCAACGCCTCCAAAGCTTATGTGAGCCAGGCCGAGATGGGTTACCACTATGCCGACTTGCAACCCGTCTATTCCCTAAACCTCGTGAACGACATATTCGAAAGGGACACGGCGGAGTATAAGCACAACTACCGCATCGTGTGCGACACGGATTCCAACAAGGTGATAGAAGGACTGTGCTTTACGTTCTTCGAGTTGCCCAAGTTCCGTCCCCACACGATGAACGAGAAACGCATGGCCGTCCTCTGGCTGCGTTTCCTTACGGAAATAAACGACAAAACCCGTCAGGTGTCCGCCGATCTCTTGGCCGACCCGGCAATAAGCAAGGCCTTGGAAGAAGTGAGAATCTCGGCCTTCTCGGAGGGCGAACTTCGCGCCTACGACAAGTTCTGGGACATGATAAGCCGCGAGCGAACATTGCTTTCGGAAAGCTATAAAGACGGTATGGAAAAAGGCCTAGAAGAAGGTCTGAAACAAGGTCTAGAAGAAGGAGAAGCAAAGAAAGCTATACAAATAGCAAAGAAACTGCGGTCTCTTCAGGCACCGATGGAAATGATCATTGAAGCCACCGGCTTGACAGAAGAAATAATTGAAAAGCTTTAGCGCTTCTTACTAAAAGAACGAATCCTCATATATTTATACATCACAATGAAAATCAAACCTGGATTTGAACTCCGAGACGTTTGCGGCGAGAAGGTAATCTTTGCCAACGGCATCAACAACATCGACTATACGAAGTTCAACGTTTCCAACGAAACGGGAGCTTTCATCTTCGGCCTCATTGAGCAAGGCACTGAAGACGAAGCCCTGTTGGTAGAAGCACTGACGGCAGAATACGAAATCGACGCAGACACTGCTGCGGCCGACATCCACAACTTCTGCCAAGCACTAATTGAAGCCGGCATAGCCGAATAAGCAATCCGCTTCCGAAAACCATAAAATAGAACATCAAAGGGTGGCTCCGAAGCGCCGCCCGTAAATCCTATCTATCCTCTATACATCAATGAAAGAACTTGCACTAAAGTATGGTTGCAACCCCAACCAGAAACCCTCACGCATCTACATGGAAGAGGGCGAGTTACCCATAGAAGTACTTGGCGGCCGTCCCGGCTACATCAACTTCCTCGACGCCCTCAACGGATGGCAGCTCGTACGCGAACTCAGTGCCGCAACAGGACTCCCTGCTGCAGCTTCATTCAAACACGTTTCGCCTGCAGGCGCGGCTGTGGGACTTCCCCTCAGCGACACGCTCCGCAAGATTTATTTCGTTGACGACATACAGGAGCCCCTCACACCCATCGCATCGGCCTACGCCCGTGCCCGCGGCGCCGACCGCATGTCGTCCTACGGCGATTTCATTTCCCTCTCCCACACGTGCGACCTCGCCACGGCACTGCTTATAAAGAGAGAAGTCAGCGACGGCGTCATTGCCCCCGACTACACTCCCGAAGCCCTGGAAATTCTCCGCGCAAAGCGTAAAGGCACCTACGTTATCCTTAAGATGGATACGAACTACCGCCCCGCACCCATCGAGCACAAGCAGGTATTCGGCGTAACGTTTGAACAAGGCCGCAACGAAATAGACCTTACCGGCGAAGAACTCTTCGAAAACATTCCCACGGAAAACAAGGAATTCACCGAAGCAGCCAAACGCGACCTCCGCATTGCCCTCATCACGCTTAAATACACGCAGAGCAACTCCGTATGCTACGTGAAGGACGGACAAGCCATCGGCATCGGCGCCGGACAGCAAAGCCGCATCCACTGCACGCGACTTGCTGGAAGCAAAGCCGACATATGGTGGCTTCGCCAGCACCCGAAGGTGATGAACCTCCCCTGGGTGGAGAAAATCCGCCGCGCCGACCGCGACAACACCATCGACATCTACATCTCCGAAGACCACGACGACGTGTTGGCCGACGGTGCATGGCAACAGTTCTTCACCGAAAAGCCTGAAGTGCTTACGATGGAAGAGAAAAAAGAATGGATTGCCAAGAACACCGACGTGGCGCTCGGTTCCGATGCCTTCTTCCCCTTCGGCGACAACATTGAACGCGCCCACAAAAGCGGCGTGCAGTATGTAGCCCAAGCCGGCGGAAGCGTCCGCGACGACCATGTCATTGCCACTTGCGACAAATACGGCATGGCCATGGCATTCACCGGCATCCGTCTTTTCCACCATTAATTACTGCCGGCGTGCCATAACCCGGCTCGCCACACTACATTCCTGCTTCTATGCCGCCCGTCGGCGCAGAAGCAGGATTTCGTCCTACAAACAAACTTCACAGACGAATGACAACTGACCGAAAAGCCAGCGACGAGGAAATCACACAAGCCATGATGGGCGGCATCACCTTCAAAGGCGCAAAACTCAAGCAGAAGCCCAAAGAAGACAAGGTGAAGACCAAAGCCAAGAAGAAAACCTACATCACAGGCCTTCACGGCTCTGGCTCCGCCAAGAAGAAAGCCGACATCAGACAGCGACGTGCCAACCGGCACAAGAACAAGCCATAAAACGCACAACGTTCCCACAACCTCTTACTTGACTAAAGTTTCGGATTTAAACGAGAACGGGTTGAAAGCACAAAAGCGCCTAGATCAGGGCGTTGCCCCAGGCTAGGCGCGAACTAACCCTTCAGGCCCGTTTCCCCCTAAATCAGAAACTTGAATTACTTGATTTATGCAAACAGACCAAAACAATGCAGGACAAACGGTTCAGGGACAAACCGAACCGCAGCAACCTGCCCCTAACTACGGAGCACCACAGCAAACCGGACAAGCGCCCGATGCGCCTTCAGCTCCCCAAACGAACGCTCCGCAAGGCACGCCTCAGAAGAAAAGCCATACGGGACTGATTGTAGGCATCATCGTAGCCGTAATTGTGGTGCTTGCCGGCATCGGCGGCTACATATACTACACTTCCACGCAAACCGACGACGAGCAAACCATGTTCTACACGCTCGAAGACAACGACAATCCGGAGGACTACGAAGCCTATCTCGAGAAATATCCCGACGGAGCACATGCCGATGAAGTACGCGACCGCTTGAGCAAACTCAACGAAATGATAAAGGCTTGGAACGGCATTGCCGTAAACGGTACGGCAAGCGACTTCAAAAACTTCAAGAACACCTACTCCAACGTGAAGTACGGCCGCCTGTGCGACATCAAGATAGACTCTTTGGACTGGGTCGCCGCCCAACAGATAGGAACGGCTGAAGCTTTTGCCAACTACATGGATGCCCATCCCGACGGCCGCTATGCTTCAGAAGCCTCCATTGCCCAGACCAAGATGAAGGACAGCGAGATTTCACCCGCCGACCAAACGGAAATCACACGCGTTTGCTCCGAGTTCTTCCAAGGTTTCCAGTTTCAGGACGAAACGCTCATCTGCTCCAACATCGCCTCCACGATGACCACCTTCCTCCACCAGAAGAACGTCACAAAGGCTGAAGTGGTAAGCGCCATCAAAGGCATGTTCAACGAACACATCCAAAGCTGCCGTTTCGTGGTAAACCGCGACATGAGCATCAAACGTACTAACGCAGACGGAGGCGCAGCCTACACCGCCACGTTCACCGTAGACCAGCACATCGAGCGCGACAACGAAGGCAAGACCTTCGGTTCCTACAACTGCGTGGCCACGCTCAACGCCCAATATCTAATCACTTCGCTCACCATGACCGAAACTTCCGCCAACCGATAAACGAGGCGGAAATCGGTCACCCCCCGACAGCGAACCAAACACATAAGTATATGCTTACCATAAACTCTTACGAAGAATTCGAGAAGTACCTTGGCCAGGAACTCGGCAAGTCGGAATGGCTTACCGTAGACCAGGACCGCATCAACGCTTTTGCCGATGCCACACTTGACCACCAGTGGATACACGTCGACACGGAACGTGCCAAGAACGGTCCCTTCGGACAAACCATCGTACACGGCTACCTCACCCTCTCGCTCCTTCCCTACATGTGGGAACAAATCATCAAGGTTAACAACCTCAAGATGAT
The DNA here is from genome assembly GCA_963649665.1 of Bacteroidaceae bacterium. Taxonomy (GTDB): domain Bacteria; phylum Bacteroidota; class Bacteroidia; order Bacteroidales; family Bacteroidaceae; genus Alloprevotella. Next base: position 27,176 of record CAVJJO010000010.1, read on the forward strand.
GGTCAACTACGGAATGGACAAGATGAAGTACGGACAGGCAGTCCTCAGCGGACAAAGCGTACGTCTCGTCACCACACTCCACAGCATAGCCAACCTCCGCGGCATCACCAAGGTGGAAATCAAGTTCACGATCGAGATAAAGGATCAGCGCAAGCCCGCACTCACAGGCATTGCCACGTTCCTCTACCACTTCAACTAATGCTCAAAACCTCTAAGGGTGGTTCTATAAATTAGCTTTGTCAGATTTCGGTGCTATTTTTCGTCCATTTTGTTTGTGAACGAAGGAGCATAGCGGGCTATGCGACTGAGCGAACAGACAAAAGGGGCGGGAATATCGTGCAAGCGAGCGCAAACAAAACTTGTTTTGATTTGCCGAGTGCAGCCGATATTCAAGCAAATAAAAGAGCCCGAAAGATGACAAAACGACACTTGAGCGAATTTGTATTTTGAACGGTGGTAATTTATAGAACCACCCTTAAGCGGGGACTACACCGACACGCGATGCCCGAAGAACCACTTCTTCCCTCGCGATCGATATAGTTCCCGTTTTTTCGTTCCCTACCCCATACATTATATATAATGGATACCTACACCACCATCGCCGTTTCCGCCGATTCGCAACTCACCGAAAAGCGATCCCGTTTCCTCGCCTTCGCCCTTCATGTCGACGATGAAACGGAAGCGAAGGAAACCGTGGCTTCTTACAAGAAGAAGTACTACGACGCGCGCCACGTCTGCTATGCCTACGTGGTGGGAAACAATGGCGAAGCCACAAGAGCCAACGACGACGGCGAACCATCCGGCACCGCAGGACGACCCATTCTCGGCCAAATCCAATCGCGCGCACTCACCTACACACTGGTAATCGTCGTACGTTATTTCGGAGGCGTAAAGTTGGGTACAGGTCCATTGGGCGTTGCCTACAAAACCGCTGCGGCAGAAGCACTTGGCCTGTGCGAATTGAAGGAATGCATCATGAAAGCATGCTTTAAGGTAGACGTACCCTATCAGGACGCCGACGTAGCCATGCGTTTCATCCGCGAAGCTTCTGCTGAAATCATAGGCCGCGACTATACCGACACAGGCACCGTTCTCACCGTAAGCATACGCCTCGACGATGAAGCAAGCCTTCGCGAAAGACTGTCCAAGATTCTAAGTCTCAAGTTTCTAAAAGAAGAATAGCGAACAACAATACATCAATGCCATGACATTCACACTTTCCCCAACGCCCCATGCCGGTTTCATAGACCAAGCCACCGCACTATACGAATCAGCATTCCCCGCAGACGAGCGTCGCCCCACGGACGAATGGCTGTCCATGATGGACCGTGAAGCAGCGTTTTACATACTCTACATCACAGATACCGAACACGCATTTGGCGGATTCATCACCTTCTGGGACTTCGACGAGTTCACCTACATTGAACATTTTGCCGTGAAACAAGAACTCCGCGGCTTGGGCTACGGCGGCAAAGCCCTGGACCTCTTTGTAACGTATGAGAAAAACCGGCGCATCGTCCTTGAAGTGGAACCGCCAACAAACGCTACCGCCGAAAAACGCATCCGGTTCTACCAGAACCACGGATTCACGCTTCTCCCCTTTCCGTATATGCAGCCGCCTTACAGCCCAAACCTTCAATCCATTCCCCTCAAACTCATGCTAAAAGGAACGGAGCCCACAAACGAAGAGACCAAGTCGATGGTTCACGTCATAAAGAAAAGAGTCTACTCAAGTTGAGGATTTTAGGAAAATGTACTCCGTGCGCATGAATCTGTAACGGTAGCACATGGGGCGAAGCGCATGGAGATCAAGATGGAGTCTTGAGGCCTGGATATTGTACGTCAAGAATTAGAGAATCGGAGAATTTTCCAAGTAGCTTGAAAAAAGAATTGAGGGAAGGCTTGACAAGTCAAGCCGAAGAATTCTCACTAATTCAGATAAAAGAAAAATTCTCCGATTCTCTAATTCTTGACATTTATATCCTATGCCGTGTAGAGCAGTCAAGACTGGAGTCTTGACCTCCATGCGCTTCGCCCCATGCGGCGGCGCCTCATACGCCTTGCATTTCTCACACCATGCCTTGCATTTCTCACACCGTGCCTTGGAATTCTTACACCATGCCTTGGAATTTAAACTACAAAGCGGCAACCATTTCCGTTAAAATCCAAATCCTGAAGAGTTTGCAAAGAGGGCTCGACTAAATAATATAAAAGCACACTTTCCACTTCCAAAGTATATTTGTAATTTCGCAGTCGTAAACAACAGATATTTTCCCTCTTTCACAAACTGATTTCCACATCAGCAACACCGAGGAAGCAGGGCAAAAAGCAAAACATACCAACATGTATAGAACAAACACTTGTGGCGAGCTTCGCATTTCCCATGTAGGCCAGACCGTCACACTTGCCGGTTGGGTACAGCGTAGCCGCAAAATGGGCGGTATGACCTTCATTGACCTCCGTGACCGCTACGGCATCACCCAGCTTGTATTCAACGAAGAGACCAACGCAGACCTTTGTGCACAAGCCAACAAGCTCGGACGCGAATACGTCATCCAAATCACCGGTACCGTAAACGAGCGTTACTCCAAGAACGACAAAATGCCCACCGGCGATATCGAAATCATCGTCAGCGAGCTTCATATACTCAACGCATCAGACGTTCCTCCCTTTACCATTGAGAACAACACCGACGGCGGCGACGACCTTCGCATGAAATACCGCTACCTCGACATCCGTCGCCAGTGCGTGAGAGAGAACCTTGAACTGCGCCACAAGTTCTGCATTGCCGTGCGCAACTTCCTCGACTCAAAGGGATTCCTCGAAATAGAAACTCCCGTACTCATCGGTTCCACACCCGAAGGCGCACGCGACTTCATCGTGCCCTCACGCATGAACCCCGGACAGTTCTATGCCCTTCCCCAAAGTCCGCAGACACTCAAGCAGCTCCTTATGGTAGCCGGCATCGACCGCTATTTCCAGATAGCAAAGTGCTTCCGCGATGAAGACCTTCGCGCCGACCGCCAGCCCGAATTCACGCAAATCGACTGCGAGATGTCCTTCGTCACCCAGGACGACATCATCCGCACGTTTGAAGAAATGGCCAAGTACCTCTTCAAGGAAGTGCGCGACTACGACCTCGGCGACCAACCCTTCATCCGCATGCCCTGGCACGAAGCCATGCGTCGTTTCGGTTCCGACAAACCCGATATGCGCTTCGGCATGGAATTCGTCGAACTCATGGACACGTTGAAGGGCAAAGGCACATTCTCCGTATTCAACGAAGCAGCCTACATCGGCGGTATCTGCGCCGAAGGATGCGCATCATACACCCGCAAGCAGCTTGACCAGCTCACCGACTTCGTCAAGTCGCCCCAAATCGGCGCCAAAGGCCTCGTCTACATCAAAGTGGCTGAAGACGGCAGCGTCAAGAGTTCCATCGACAAGTTCTACACTCCCGAAGTCATTGCCGAAGCAGCAAAGACTATGGGCGCACAGCCTGGCGACCTCGTGCTCATCCTCTCTGGCGCCGACGCCATGAAGACACGCAAGCAACTTTGCGAACTGCGTCTTGAAATGGGCGAACGTCTCGGCCTGCGCGACAAGAACAAGTTCGCCCTGCTCTGGGTAGTAGACTTCCCCATGTTTGAATGGAGCGAAGAAGAAGGACGCCTGCTCGCCATGCACCACCCCTTCACTGCACCCAAGCCCTGCGACGTGCCCAAACTCGACACCGACCCCGCATCCGTCCTCGCCGACGCATACGACATGGTCTGCAACGGCGTAGAAGTAGGCGGCGGTTCCATCCGTATCCACGACGCCGTACTCCAGGCAAAGATATTCAAGGTGCTCGGCTTCACCCCCGAACGCGCCCAGGAACAGTTCGGTTTCCTCATGAACGCATTCAAGTTCGGCGCACCCCCTCACGGCGGACTCGCCTACGGACTTGACAGATGGGTATCCCTCTTTGCCGGACTCGACAGCATCCGCGACTGCATTGCCTTCCCCAAGAACAACTCCGGTCGCGACGTCATGCTCGACGCTCCCTCACAAGTAGACCCGAAGCAGCTCGAAGAACTCGAAATCGCCCTCGCCCCCAAGGCATAAGAAGGAATTCGACAAAATACATAATAGGCATGAAGCTCGGCAAAAGGAGTTTCATGCCTTTTATTATAATAGCCACAAGTCGCATTACGATTCGGTGTCAAATGCAGTTTTCTGCCCCGAGAAGCATCATGGAAGCCCCTATTTTGCCGTCAAAAGCAAGGCACAAAGCGGCAATCCTACAAAAAAACGCACGATGAATGCACTCATTATGAGATAAAATACTAAATTTGCACCCGCTATGCAAAGTGAAAGCCCTTTACAAATAGACTTGGCGCAAGCATCACAACAAGGTTCGACTTTAAATATATCCTTGAACGACAGCTACTTCAAAGGTTTAGATCAGGAAGAAATAGAAGGCGGCCAATTCGATGTTAAACTCACGGTAAAACCAGCGCAAAACGACATCTACAGCATCAAAGTAGAAGTTGAAGGTGTCGCAAAAGTATTGTGCGACCGTTGTCTTGACGTACTCAGCCTACCCGTAAATGCCATTGAAACCATAAAGGTAAAAGACGGTGCTGTAGAAGACTTTGACGGAGAGGACCTAAGATACACCGAAGGACGGAACACCAAGTTCGACTTCAGCTGGGACATCTACGAAATCATCGAAACCTCCCTACCCCTCCAAAGAGTACACCCCATCGGCGAATGCAATCCCGAAATGGTCGGTCAGATACTCACCATAGCACCCGACGAAGAAGACTTTGACTAACCCCGTAGAAATCGAAGCCATTGACGCTCGGCAATCAAGCTAAACAAGCTATAAAGTAAGAATATCAATCACAAATAAAACGTTATAACACAAAATGGCACATCCTAAAAGAAGACAATCAAAGACGAGAACTCTCAAGCGTAGAACTCACGATAAGGCTGTGGCTCCCACACTCGCAATCTGCCCCAACTGCGGCGCTTGGCACGTATATCACACGGTTTGCAACGCTTGCGGTTACTATCGCGGCAAGCTCGCCATCGTGAAAGAAGTTGCTGAATAAGCACAGTTCTCACAAATCGTTGGATATAACCCGACAAAACACGTAGTTTAAGAGTGTAATAGCCACTTGACGTACACGTCTGCGTTCACCACCAGCCGTGATGAAGCGCCATAGACTAATAGACTCTTAAACTATTTTTTTTACAAAGACATACCATCGGCATTGCCTCCGCTCCTTCCCCGATGGGGAATCAAGCACGTCAGCGCAAAGCCAGTTCATCATATATTCCCATGGATAAAATCAATGCAATCATAACCGGCGTGGGCGGATACGTGCCCGAATACGTCCTCAACAACGACGAGCTCTCACGTATGGTCGACACCAACGACGAGTGGATCATGACACGTATCGGCATCAAGGAACGCCGCATCCTCAACGAGGAAGGTCTCGGCACAAGCTACATGGCACGCAAGGCCGTAAAGCAGCTCCTTGAAAAAACGGGCACTGACCCCCAGGAGGTCGACTGCGTCATCGTTGCCACCACAACGCCCGACTACCATTTCCCTTCCACCTCCAGCATTGTCATCGGAAGACTTGGAATGAAGAACGCTTTCGCCATCGACATGCAGGCAGCTTGTTGCGGTTTCCTTTTCGCCATGGACGCAGCCTGCGGCATGATTCAGAGCGGACGCTACAAGAAAATCGTGGTTTGCGGTGCCGACAAAATGTCGTCAATCGTCGACTACACCGACCGCGCCACCTGCCCCATCTTCGGTGACGGTGCCGCAGCTGTGCTTGTAGAGCCCACCACGGAAGACCTCGGCTGGCAGGACAGCTTCCTTCGCACCGACGGAAAGGGTCTCCCCTTCCTCTGCATGAAGGCCGGCGGTTCGGTATGCAACCCCTCCTACTTCACCATCGACCACCGCATGCATTACCTGCACCAGGAAGGTCGCACGGTGTTCAAGTTTGCAGTGACCAACATGAGCGACGCGTGCGCCACAATCGCAGAGCGCAACGGCTTGAACAACGAAAACATCGCTTGGGTTGTGCCCCACCAGGCCAACGTGAGAATCATCGAGGCCGTGGCACATCGCCTCGAGTTGCCTATGGACAAGGTGATGCTCAACATCCAGCGCTACGGCAACACTTCCGCCGGCACACTCCCCCTTGCACTTTGGGACTACGAGAAGCAGCTCAAGAAGGGCGACAACCTCATCCTCACTGCATTCGGAGCCGGCTTCACTTGGGGCGCAGCTTATCTCAAATGGGGGTATAACGCCTAAAACGCACCATCGCACCTTGGCTTCAAGGCCCAGGTGCAGAGTTATACCAACCGTCTCAACAAACCACACCATTTCTGCCGATGTGCCCAATAATGTCCGACGCCACCACCGCCGGACAAATTGAGCACATCTGCATTTATGAACACTTGTCACATGAGCCAAGAACCAACACACAAAGCCGGATTTGTCAACATTGTAGGCAACCCGAACGTAGGCAAGTCTACACTGATGAACCTGCTTATGGGCGAACGCATCTCCATTGCCACATTCAAGGCGCAAACCACGCGCCACCGCATCATGGGCATCATCAACACCGACGATGCGCAGATAGTCTTTTCCGACACACCAGGCGTGCTGAAGCCCAACTACAAGCTTCAGGAAGAAATGCTGGCCTTCTCCACGTCGGCTCTCCAGGATGCCGACATCCTGCTTTATGTGACAGACGTGGTGGAGAAGCCCGAAAAAAACTCCGACTTCCTTGAGAAGGTGAAGAAGATGAAAGTGCCCATCCTGCTGCTCATCAACAAGATAGACGTCAGCAACCAAAAGGATCTGGAAGCGCTCGTCGCCCAGTGGCACGACTATCTGCCCCAAGCCGAGATATTCCCCATTTCGGCAAAGGCAAAGTTCAACGTCGACAACGTGCTCCGTCGCATCAAGGAACTTCTCCCCGACTCTCCGCCCTACTTCGACAAAGACCAGTGGACCGACAAGCCCGCCCGTTTCTTCGTCACCGAAATCATAAGAGAGAAAATTCTCCTCTATTACGACAAGGAAATCCCCTACGCCACCGAAGTAGTAGTTGAGCAATTCAAGGAAAAAGAGCAGAACATCCACATCAACGCCGTCATCTACGTGGAACGCGACAGCCAGAAAGGCATCATCATAGGCCACCGCGGCACAGCGTTGAAGAAAGTGTCCACCGAAGCACGCAAGACATTGGAAAAGTTCTTCGGCAAAAGCATCTTCCTTGAAATATTCGTAAAAGTCGACAAGGACTGGCGCAACAACTCCAAGCGACTCGAAGCCTACGGATACAAGCTCGACTAAGCAACACATCCGTCGCCAAACAGCCTTCGCGAAGCAAGGGAACTGCAAACAAAACCATTCATTCACACATCAACTCCTTTAACAACGTGTCAAAATTAGTAGCTATAGTAGGCCGTCCCAACGTCGGCAAATCCACCTTGTTCAACCGTCTTACAGGAACAAGGCAAGCCATCGTCAGCGACGAGGCAGGCACCACTCGCGACCGCCAGTACGGCAAGTGTGAATGGGGCAAGAAAGAATTTTCCATTGTCGACACCGGAGGTTGGGTAGTCAACTCCGACGACATCTTTGAAGGCGAAATACGCAAGCAGGTCAGTTTGGCAACCGACGAAGCCGACGTCATACTCTTCGTCGTGGACATCAAGAACGGCATTACGGATCTCGACGCGGAAGTAGCGCAAATACTCCGCAGAACGAAAATCCCCGTAATTCTCTGCGCCAACAAGACCGACAACAACGAAGACCGCTACACCTCTGCCGAGTTCTACAAACTGGGCCTTGGCGACCCCTTCTGCATCTCCGCCATCACAGGCAGCGGAACGGGCGACCTGCTTGACCTCATCATAGAAAAGCTCGGTTCCGACGACAATACCGACGAGGACGCCTACGGCATTCCCCGTTTCTCCGTCGTAGGCCGCCCCAACGCCGGTAAAAGCAGCATCATCAATGCCTTCCTCGGAATAGACCGCAACATCGTGACAGACATTGCCGGAACCACGCGCGACAGCATCCTCACCCGTTTCAATAAGTTCGGGTTCGACTTCTACCTCGTAGACACGGCAGGCATCCGACGCAAGAACAAAGTCACCGAAGACCTTGAGTTCTACTCCGTCATGCGCGCCATTCGCTCCATAGAAAACTCCGACGTGTGCATCCTCATGCTCGACGCCACACGCGGCATAGAAAGCCAGGACCTCAACATCTTCCAGATTATCCAGAAGAACTACAAGAGCCTTGTGGTAGTGGTAAACAAATGGGACCTTATTGAAGACAAGAGCAACGAAGCCATCCGTCACTACGAAGACGCCATACGCAACCGTCTCGCCCCTTTCACCGATTTCCCCATAATCTTTGCATCCGCCCTCACCAAGCAGCGCATCTTCAAGGTGCTCGAAACGGCAAAGGCAGTCTACGACGCCCGCAAGCGCCACGTATCCACTTCCAAGCTCAACGAAGAGATGCTGCCGCTCATCGAGTCGTACCCTCCCCCTTCAATAAAGGGAAAGTACATCAAGATAAAGTACTGCGCACAGCTCCCCAACACGCAGATTCCCTCTTTCGTCTTCTACGCAAACCTGCCGCAGTACGTGAAAGAGCCGTATCGCCGTTTCCTTGAAAACAAGATACGCGAGCGCTGGAGTTTCACCGGTACGCCCATCAACATCTTCATCCGCCAAAAATAGGAAGTTCTTTCAAGGCAGAACCGCATCTTCTCCACAAACCCCAAAATTCCCCGATGAAAGGCAAACTTCCCGTCACGCTCCTTCTCTTTGCGGCGACATTGCTTTCCTGCCACAAAACGAGCGAGCAGCAATCCGCCTACGAGCAGGCCGGTCTCTCCGACACGCTTGTCACCAACCTCTACAAACTTGGCGCTGAAGGGCACTACGAAGCGTACGTGTCCGCCATGGCTTCTTGCGACAACACCACAGATGCTTACAAAAAGCAGACTGCACTCGCGCTCAAGCAACACAACGACGCCATAGCCAAATCAAAGAAAGGTGTGGCAAAAGTAGAGTTTCTGCGCGCCGAGCTCCACGACAGCTGCCGTATGGCAAATTGTTTCCTCAACGTGACTTTCAATGACGGCACATCGGAAGAAATCCTTTTCCCGCTGGTGAAAGTAAACGGAGTGTGGAAAGTGCAGTAAGCCGCGCAAAAGCAAGAAAGCAAATGAACTCTGCGGCAAGATTTTGCATGTTGGCACGAGTCGGGTAAAAGAAAAATGCTAATTTTGCCAACGCTTATGCCTTTTGCCCATAAAAGCGCAAGAGAAGCAAGGCGCAAAGCAAACATATAACGCACGAATTTAATCACAACGAAACAACAACAATGGATATCAAGTTTGACAAAGTTGGCAACGTGAGTGGTGAACTCACCATCAGCATGGTAAAAGCCGACTATGAAGCACAAGTAACGAAATCGCTCAAGGACTTCAGCCACAAAGCACAGATGCCCGGCTTCCGTCCCGGTAAGGTGCCCATGAGTCTCGTCAAGAAAATGTACGGCACATCAGCAAAGGCTGAAGAAGTAAACAAGTTGCTTGAAAGCACACTCTTCAACTATATCAAGGAGAACAAGATCAACATGCTCGGCGAGCCCCTCAGCAGCGAAAAGCAAGAGGCTCAGGACATTGAAAAGCAGGACGACTTCACCTTCATCTTCGACATTGCACTCGCACCCGAATTCAAGGCCGAACTCACGAAGGACGATACCGTAGACTACTACGACATTGAAGTTTCCGAAGACATGATATCCAAGCAGCTCGGCGCTCTCCAGCAGCAGGCAGGCCACCCCGAAGAAGTGGAAGCCTACGAGAGCAACGACATCCTTCGCGGTACTCTCGCCGAACTCGACGAAAACGGACAGCCCAAAGAAGGCGGTCTCGTCATCGAAACCGCTTCGCTCATGCCCAAATATTTCAAGAGCGACGACGAGAAAGCAAAGTTCGAAGGTTCTAAGAAGAACGACGTTGTCACCTTCTCCCCCTCTGCTGCCTACGAAGGCAACGAAGCAGAACTCTCTGCCCTCCTCAAGATCGACAAGGAAAAGGTAGCCGACTATGCCGGCAACTTCAGCTATCAGATCGACAGCATCAGCCGCTTCGTTCCCGCAGAACTCAACGAAGAATTCTTCGAGAAAGTGTTCGGCAAGGACGCTGAAGTAAAGAGCGAAGAAGACGCACGCGCAAAGGTAAAGGAAACCATCCAGAACCTCCAGGTCAACGACAGCGACTACAAGTTCCTCCTCGACGTTCGCGCCTACATGGACAGCAAGATAGGCAACCTTGAATTCCCCGAAGATCTTCTCAAGAAGATCATGAAGGCCAACAACAAGGACAAGGACGAGAAGTTCGTCGAAGACAACTTCGAGAAGAGCATCGTGGAACTCAAGTGGCACCTCATCAAGGAACAGCTCGTTGAGGCCAACAACGTGAAAGTCGACGACAAGGACGTGAAGTCTGCCGCCGTGCAGGCCGCACGCTTCCAGTTCGCACAATACGGCATGACGAACATCCCCGACGAATATCTCGAAAACTACGCTCAGGAAATGCTGAAGAACCGCGAGCAGGTAAACGGTCTCGTAGAACGCTGCATCGACCAGAAGCTCACCGAAGCACTCAAGGAAGTTGTCACGCTGAACCACAAAGCCATCTCTGCTGAAGACTTCACCAAGATGTTCGACTAAACCCACACACCGGACCTAAACCGTTCGGCAACACACAACCAAAAGCGATGCACGCTTCTAAAGAGAAGTTTGCATCGCTTTTTTTATGCCGGTAAGCGCCGTAGCTACACGGGAAGCGCACATTTTGTACAAAGTAAAATGCCAAATGCGCAAGGGAATGAGTATCTTTGCACATAATTTAAGGAACGATAGCCAAAGCGTCACTTAAAAAAGACGTGTCGACGAGTACTACAGTTCCCCATCCCACAAGCAAACAAACACACAAGCGAATGCTGAAAGAAAAGATAGAATCGCTGCTCAAGGAAGTAGCCGATTTACAAGCCACTGACGAAAAGAGCCTTGAAGCTCTCCGCATCAAATACCTAAGCAAAAAAGGTCTTGTCAACGACCTGATGAACGAATTCCGCACGGTAGCCGCCGACCAGAAGCGCGAACTCGGAATGAAAATCAACGAGCTCAAGACCGCCATTCAGGACAAGATAAGCGAACTCAAGTCCAACGTGGCATGCACCGAGTGCGACCATTCCGACATCGACCTCACCCGCACCCCCTACCCCACGGCTTTGGGCACACGCCATCCGCTCTCCATCGTGAAGAACGAGATTATCGACATCTTCTCACGCCTCGGCTTCGTCCTTGCCGATGGTCCCGAAGTGGAAGACGACTGGCACGTATTCGGCTCCATGAACTTTGCCGAAGACCACCCTGCCCGCGACATGCAAGACACGTTCTTCATTGAACAACATCCCGACATTCTGTTGCGCACACACACAAGCTCCATCCAGAGCCGCGTGATGGAAACCACCCAACCGCCCATCCGTGTCATCTGCCCGGGACGCGTATACCGCAACGAAGCAATCTCTGCCCGTGCACACTGCTTCTTCCATCAAGTAGAGGGACTCTACATCGACAAAGACGTCAGCTTCGCCGACCTCAAGCAAGTACTCCTCACGTTCGCACGTGAAATGTTCGGTCCCGACACGCAAATACGTCTCCGCCCCTCCTACTTCCCCTTCACCGAACCTAGCGCCGAAATGGATATCTCGTGCAACATCTGCGGCGGCACCGGTTGTGCATTCTGCAAGCAGACAGGATGGGTAGAAATCTTGGGCTGCGGCATGGTAGACCCCAACGTGCTTGAAGCCAACGGCATCGACAGCACCATATACAAAGGCTATGCCTTCGGTATGGGCGTGGAGCGCATCACCAACCTCAAATACCAGGTCAAGGATCTCCGCCTCTTCTCCGAAAACGACATCCGTTTCCTCGACGAATTCACGGCAGCGAACTAACGCACTGCCATCTCCACAACTCACTCCGAAACGTTGCTCAAGGCGTTTCGGAGTTTTTTGTAAAACAGTTACCAAGAAATAAGTAGCACTACCTTATACTCTTGGCCAAGCACCCATTTTTTAGCATCTAATAGCAGCTCTCGCCGCATTTTACAAACTGCAGTTCGCAAAAATGGCCGAAAAAGTTGGAAGTTTAAAAACGTTTATTTATTTTTGCCGTACCAAGAGAACGGACATGAGCCGTTTCTTTCATCAGAAATTTTAATCACAAACATTTTTATACCATGTCAAACCAGAAAAGAGTTTACACATTCGGTAATGGCAAGGCAGAAGGCCGAGCTGACATGCGCAACGAGTTGGGCGGAAAAGGCGCCAACCTTGCAGAGATGAATCTTATTGGAGTTCCTGTACCTCCGGGTTTCACCATAACGACAGACGTTTGCAACGAATACTACGAAAAAGGAAAAGACGAAGTCGTTGCCATTCTGAAAGACGACGTAGAGAAAGGACTCCACCTCGTTGAAGAGCTGATGAACAGCAAGTTCGGCGATGTGGCAAATCCCCTTCTCCTTTCCGTTCGTTCGGGTGCACGAGCATCTATGCCGGGCATGATGGACACCATCCTCAACCTCGGTCTTAACGACGAAGTGGTAGAAGGCCTTGCAAAAAAGACCAACAATCCCCGCTTTGCCTACGACGCTTACCGTCGTTTCGTACAGATGTACGGCGACGTCGTTCTCGGCATGAAGCCTGTCAACAAGGAAGACGTAGATCCCTTCGAAGCCATCATAGAAGAAGTAAAAGCCAAGAAAGGCGTGAAACTCGACAACGAACTTGAAGTGGACGACCTCAAGGAACTCGTAGTTCGTTTCAAGAAGGCCATCAAGGAACAGACCCACAAGGATTTCCCCACAGACCCCATGGAACAACTTTGGGGCGCCATCTGCGCAGTGTTCGACTCGTGGATGAACGAGCGTGCCATCCTTTACAGAAAGATGGAAGGAATACCCGCAGAATGGGGTACCGCCGTATCCGTCATGGCAATGGTATTCGGCAACATGGGCAATACGTCTGCAACGGGTGTATGCTTCAGCCGTGACGCAGCCACAGGCGAAGACCTGTTCAATGGCGAATGGCTTGTCAATGCCCAGGGCGAAGACGTTGTAGCCGGCATCCGCACTCCGCAGCAAATCACACTCGAAGGAAGCCGCAGATGGGCAGAACTTCAGTGCATCAGCGAAGAAGAACGCAAGGCCAAGTATCCTTCCATGGAAGAAGCCATGCCTGAAATCTATCATCAGCTCGACAGCATTCAAACGAAGCTTGAAGAACACTACCATGACATGCAGGACATGGAATTCACCGTTCAGGAAGGCAAACTCTGGTTCCTCCAGACAAGAAACGGAAAGCGCACGGGCGCTGCCATGGTAAAGATTGCCATGGACCTTCTTCGCCAAGGAATGATCGACGAAAAGACAGCCATCAACCGTTGCGAACCGCAGAAACTTGACGAACTCCTCCACCCTGTCTTCAGCAAGGAAGCATTGGCAAAAGCAGAAGAACTCACACGCGGACTTCCCGCCAGCCCCGGTGCCGCATGCGGACAAATCGTTTTCTTTGCAGAAGACGCCGCCAAATGGCACGAAGACGGCCACAAGGTTGTCATGGTGCGTATTGAAACCTCTCCCGAAGACCTCGCTGGTATGGCCGTTGCCGAAGGCATCCTCACAGCCCGTGGCGGTATGACGAGCCATGCAGCAGTAGTTGCCCGCGGTATGGGTAAATGCTGCGTCAGCGGTGCCGGTGCCATCAACGTGGACTACAAAGCAAAGACCGTAGAGATTGACGGCGTGGTTCTTCACGAAGGCGACTACATCTCTCTGAACGGTACGAACGGTAAGGTTTACAAAGGCGAAATCAAGACGCAAGCTGCCGAACTCTCAGGCGACTTCGCCGCATTGATGGATCTCTGCTCAAAGTATACGAAACTGCAGGTTCGCACAAATGCCGACACGCCCCACGATGCCGAAGTGGCACGTAAATTTGGTGCTGTAGGTATCGGTCTCTGCCGTACGGAACACATGTTCTTCGACAACGAGAAGATCATCGCCATGCGCGAAATGATTCTTGCAGAGGACGTTGAGGGCCGTAAGAAAGCGCTCGCTAAACTCCTCCCCTACCAGAAAGAGGACTTCAAGGGCATATTCCGCGCTATGGACGGCTATCCCGTAAACGTCCGCTTGCTCGATCCCCCTCTCCACGAATTTGTACCCCACGATTTGAAGGGACAGGAAGAAATGGCCAAGGCCATGGGTGTAACCGTAGACTATATCCGCCAGCGCGTAGAGAGCCTTTGCGAACACAATCCGATGCTTGGGCACCGCGGTTGCCGCCTCGGCAACACGTATCCCGAGATCACTCAAATGCAGACGCGTGCCATCCTTTCCGCAGCATTGGACCTCAAGCGTGAAGGACTTGATCCGCATCCCGAAATCATGGTGCCTCTCACAGGTATTCTTTACGAATTTGAAGCCCAGGAGAAGGTTATTCGCAACGAAGCTGCAGCCCTCTTTGCCGAAGAAGGAATGGAGATTCCGTTCAAGGTAGGAACGATGATTGAAATTCCCCGTGCAGCACTTACCGCCGACAAGATTGCATCGCGCGCAGAATATTTCAGCTTCGGTACGAACGACCTTACCCAAATGACATTCGGCTATTCACGCGACGACATCGCTTCATTCTTGCCCGTATATCTCGAGAAGAAGATTCTCAAGGTAGACCCCTTCCAGGTTCTTGACCAAAACGGTGTGGGTCAACTCATAGAAATGGCTGTAGACAAGGGCCGTTCCGTACGCCCCGAACTCAAATGCGGCATTTGCGGTGAGCATGGTGGTGAACCCTCAAGTGTGAAGTTCTGTCACTCCGTCGGTTTGAACTACGTCAGCTGCTCTCCCTTCCGAGTACCCATCGCTCGCCTCGCAGCTGCGCAGGCGGCGGTCGAAGAATAACGCGATAAGCCTCTATTTTCAAAGAGTTAGGCTGTAAGCCCCGATATACAAAGGGGTTTACAGCCTAAGTTATTTTTAGGCGGTCTGCACATTCTGCACGATAA
>CAVJJO010000011.1:0-41303 GCA_963649665.1 Bacteroidaceae bacterium
TGCCTTGGAATTTTTACGGCGTGCCTTGGAATTTTTACACCGTGCCTTGGAATTTTTACGGCGTGCCTTGGAATTTTTACGGCGTGCCTTGGAATTTTTACACCGTGCCTTGGAATTCTTACGGCGTGCTTTGGAATTCTTACACCATGCCTTGGAATTAGAACTGCAAAGTGGCAATGCGAAGAATCGTTCAAATGAAAAATGAATGACCTGTATCGTCGTATTGCTAAAATCGGAAGGCTTTTGTTTTTCAAACGTCACAAAAAAACCTTGCGCAAGGACTTTTTCAAATCCTTGCGCAAGGTTATGCTTGTAGTGTATGGTTCGTTTAAAGTTCGTTGTGGTTTCCTTTCGGGAAAATAACCTTTGGGGTGAAACTGTGCGCTTCATCTTCGCTCATTTGGGCGAAAGCCATGATGATCACCTCATCGCCCACTTGGAAAAGCCTTGCAGCCGCACCGTTGAGGCAGATGCAGCCACTTCCTCGCGGTCCGGCAATGATGTAGGTTACCACGCGTTCTCCGTTCATGTTGTTTACCACGTGCACTTGTTCGCCGGCTATCATTCCGCAGGCGTCCATCATGTTCTGGTCTATGGTGATGCTGCCCATGTAGTGGAGGTTGGCCTCCGTCACCGTGGCGCAGTGAATCTTCGATTTGAGTAAGGTGAGCAACATGTCAGGCTTGTTTGTATTTGATGTTGTCAATGAGTCGCACGGGGCGGCTGCCGCAGTAGACCGTGATGCAACCTACAATGTAGTCGGCATCGTCCCACGAGGCCACGCTTTGCAAAGTGATGCCGTTTACTATCTCGAAATATTCCACCTCAAGTCCTTTGGTGGCGTTCAATGCGCCGACCACGAGGTCGTGCGTTTCTTTCACCGTGTGGTTTTGTGCAAAGTCCACGCTCGTCTTCAAGGCTTGCGAGATGCATACAGCCGTGCGCTTTTCGTCGTCGGTGAGGAGCGAGTTGCGTGAGCTTAGGGCAAGGCCGCTCTCTTCGCGCACAATGGGGCAGGGGCAAAGTTCTACGGGAATCTTCAGGTCGTTGACCATGGCGCGCACCACGGCAATTTGCTGGAAGTCCTTTTCGCCGAAATAGGCGCGGTCCGGACGAACCATATAGAACAGTTTGCTTACGATTTGGCAAACGCCATTGAAATGGCCGGGACGACGCGCACCTTCCATCACCGTGTCGATGGGAGGGTAGGAGAAAGAGCGAGTGTCGGGTTCGGGATATACTTCCTCCACGGAAGGTGCGAACACGTAGTCTGCTCCCAAGGATGAAAGCAGTGCGCAGTCGGCATCGAGCGTGCGGGGATAGTTCTTTAAGTCGTTTTTGTCGTTAAACTGGGTGGGATTGACAAAGACGCTCACCACGGTGACGTCGTTGTCGGCTACGGAACGCTTGACCAGCGAGGCGTGTCCTTCGTGGAGTGCGCCCATCGTCGGCACCAAGCCAATCTTCTTGCCTGCGGCGCGGACTTCTTCAAGCGCGTCCTCAAGGCCTTTCGTTGTGTTGAAGACTATCATTGTGTTGTTTGGATGTATGTTGAAGCACCGATAATCAACGGTCTATGTAATGTCCTTTGCACAGAAGTGTGCGGTGGTATAAGCCGAAAAAATGGCCGCCCTCGCTTTTTGAGGCGGCTGAAAATGTGAAAAGTCCGGTGCTTTTGCGCTGCAAAGTAACAGAAAAACTGCCAAATATGCGTCCGCATATATGCATAAATTACCCCTAAAACCACTTGTTGCACCTTTTAGTGGCTCATAACCAATGCTATACCAAATATTTTTGTTAATTTTGCACCAAATTTAAGTGAAAGAAATAATGAAGTCAAAGAAGGTTCTGTTCATCACGCAGGAGATGACTCCTTACGTGCCTGAAACCGCAATGGCCGCCGATGGCCGCAAACTGCCGCAGGCTTTGCAGGAAAATGGTTGTGAAATTCGTACGTTCATGCCCCGTTGGGGAATCATCAACGAGCGTCGTAACCAGCTGCACGAGGTAATCCGTCTCTCGGGAATGAATATTATCATTGACGACACCGACCACCCTCTCATCATTAAAGTAGCCTCCATCCCTGCAGCGCGTATGCAGGTGTATTTCATTGACAACGACGACTATTTCCATAAGCGCTCGCTTCTCAACGACCCTGAAGGCAACGAATATGCCGACAACGTGGAGCGTGCCGTGTTTTACGCTCGTGGCGTGCTCGAAACGGTGAAGAAGCTCCGCTGGTGCCCCGATGTTATCTATTGTCAAGGTTGGATGTCGGCCGTGGCCGCATTCTACATCAAAACTGCCTATCGCGAGGAGCCGCCTTTCGCAGAAGCAAAGGTAGTTTATTCCGTTTACAACGAAATGCCCGATGCCACATTGGCTCAGCGCATAGAAGAATGTCTTACGTTCCGCTCTGCCGACAAGGCCGCTCTTGACGTAGCCGGTGTAGACCTCACGCAGCCCGATGCACTCGGCCAGCTTGGTGTGGCTTTCTCCGACGGTGTCATAGAAGGCGAAACGAATGCAGCTCCCGCTGTCATTGAATTTGCAAAAGGCAAGGAGAAACCCGTGCTCAACTACGTTTCCCTTGAAGACGGCGCAGCCGATGCTTACAAGAACTTCTTCGCCCAATTGTGCGGCGACGAGGCCGAATAACATAGCCGAATGGTAGGAGTGACAGTACTCCTATTAATAATAAAGGACGCGGAAGCGAGTGCGTGACCACTTGCTTTCGCGTCTTTCCTTTTGTTCGTCCATGAAATTGCCGCATTCGCCTATCCCCTCGTCTCTTTATTCTAACATAGCTTAAAACTTCCCTGCGCAAAGAGTGCAAATGCCCATTAGTTCGTATATTTGCACCGCTAACATTGCATTCTTTTTTCAGCGCAACGTCTGCAGATTTGGCTTTTTGCCTTCTGCGTAGACTTACAACCCCGATATATGAACAAATCATTAGCGCTCCTTCTTCTTTCCGGAGCAGTATTTGCCGCATGCACCGACGACACCTCGTCTATCGGTATGGACGTGATGCCCAACGACGACCAGATAACCACTTCAAGCGCCGTCTATCAGTTCTCTACTACCACAGTTCGTTCCGATTCCGTGTTGGCAAACACTTCAAAGAGCCATATAGGTAGCATCATCGACCCCGAAATGCACGTGCGCACCACCTGTAATTTTCTTGCGCAGTTTCACGTGCCCGACAACTTCACCGTTCCTTCAAAAGACAAACTCTACATTCCCGAAAGCGGCAATGTGGAGGCAGACTCTTGTGTAATCCGTCTTTTCTTTGATGAGTACTACGGCGACTCGCTTGCCACTATGAAGCTCAATGTGCATTCGCTCGGCAAACATCACGTGATGGAGGAGGACGACAAGTTCTACACCAACCTCAATCCGGCCGACTACCTCGAGACGGAGTCGCCCGTGACGAAGTCCTTGAGCTATGCCGTGAAGAATCTCGCCGTGTCTTCTACACAGAACAGCGGTTCGAGATACTATCGCAGCGTGGTGGTCAAACTTCCCGCTTCCTATGGCACCTACCTCATGGAGCAGTACTATGCCGACCCCACGAACTTCTCCAACTCCTATAAGTTTGTCCACAACGTATGTCCCGGTTTCTACTTTGAAAGCGCCGGCGGCGTAGGTTCCATGATTACCGTGGAGCGCATGTGTCTCGACCTCTATTTCCGTTACCACACCACAACCACTGCGGGCAACGATACCATTGTTGACGGTATGCAGCGAATGGGTGCCACGGAAGAAGTGATCCAAAACACCCAGGTGGAAAACAACTATCCGCAGGGCTACACCGCAGAGGACCTTGCCAATGCCACATGCTCCTACGTGAAAACGCCCGCAAGCCTTTTCACAGAAGCTACCTTGCCCGTGTCCGACATTGTGGGCGGAACGCACTACACCGACAGCATCAATCAGGTGAAAATAGTGTTGCGCCGCTACAACGTGGATCAGCGTGACGACTACAATCTTTCTTGTCCCAATTACCTCCTCATGGTGCGCAAGGGCAAGATGAAGAGTTTCTTTGAGGAAAACAAAATAGCCAATTCCTCCGACTCTTATCTCACGCAGTACAGTTCGTCGAACAACGTCTATCAGTTCAACAACATTTCCCGCCTCATCACCCTGCTCAAGCAGGAGCGTGACGAGGGCGCAGGCGTGGTCGCCTCCGACACCGAAGCGCAGCGTCAGGCAAAATATGCCGTGTGGGAAGCTGCCAACCCCGATTGGAACAAGGTGGTGCTTCTTCCCGTCGATGCGGAATATGCCACCATCACCTCTACTACGGGCACGAGCAGCAAGCAACTTATGCGCATTCGCCACAACTTGGGATTGACTTCCGCACGACTTGAGGGCGGAAAGGACAACCCAGTGGAAATCAGCGTGATATACGGAACGTATAACCGCAAGCAGCAATAAGCGCCATGAAAGCCATGTTGTTTGCAGCCGGTATGGGCACGCGGCTAAAACCGCTTACCGACCGTATGCCCAAGGCGCTTGTCCCTGTGGCCGGCAGACCTTTGCTCGACATCACGCTCTCCCGTCTCGTGGAAGCCGGAGCAACGGAAGCGGTGGTGAACGTGCACCATTTTTCCGGACAAATTGTGGATTATATACAGAAGCACTCATGGGGTATCCCCGTGCACGTTTCCGATGAAACAGAAGCACTTCTCGATACGGGCGGCGGTTTGCGCAAAGCGCTTCCGCTCTTTTCCGAAAACGAAAGTCCCGTTCTGCTCCACAATGTAGACATCCTTTCCAATGCCGACTTGGGAGCATTCTATCAGCGAAGCCTGCCGTTTGATGCTGCCCTTATGGTGAGCGAACGTAAGACGCAGCGTTATCTGCTTTTCAACGACGATGGACGCCTTTGCGGCTGGACCAACATCGCTACGGGCGAGGTGCGTTCGCCTTACCCCGATCTCGATGTGACGAAGATGAACCGCTTTGCCTTTTCAGGCATTCACTGCTTCTCGCCCCGCTTGCAGAAACTGATGGAAGGCCGCCCTGCAAAGTTTCCCATCATGGATTTCTACCTTTCTGTCTGCGACAAAGTGGACATTCGGGCAGATGTGCAACCCTCGCTCAAACTCCTTGACGTGGGTAAACAAGACACGCTGCGCGAAGCGGAAGCGTTCTATTACGAACTCTTTTTATGAGCGTTTTTATCTCTTTGAATAACAAAAGACCGAACATGTCTCGCCAATGGTGATTCATGTTCGGTCTTTTTGTTGCTTTTCCTGCGTCAAATGGAATGTTCGCCTGTGGGCTTATTCCACACGCTCAGTGCCGTCGGCATGGAAGCCGCGGAGGAAGTCCGTCGTTTCCATGCGTTTCTTGCCTGAAAGTTGAATGGTAAGTAAGTGGAGATAGCCGTCGGCCATAGCCACTTTAAGGAAGGTCTTTCCGTCTGTCACTACGCTACCGACTGCTTCTGCGGGTGTGGCGAATTCTTTCGCCGTTTTGTACACTTTCAGTGTGAGCGCCTTGCCTCCGTGGTAAAGGGTAGTCCATGCGGCAGGGTAGGGGGAGAGGCCGCGCACGAAGTCGTAGCAGCGTTTCACGTCCTTGCTCCAGTCTATGCGGCAGGTGTCCTTGAAAATCTTCGGCGCGGGGCGAAGCGGCTCGTCGGTGGTAAGTTCCGATTGGGGAATGGGGTTGACCGTACCCGCAATGATGTGTTCTACCGTTTCAATGACGAGGTCGGAACCGAGGTACATCAGTTTGTCGTGCACATCCTCCACGTTGTCGGTCTCCTCGATGGGCACGGCCACGCGCTGGATGACCTTTCCTGTGTCGATGTCGTGGTCAAGGAAAAAGGTGGTGATGCCCGTTTCCTTGTCGCCGTTGATGATGGCCCAGTTGATGGGTGCCGCTCCGCGATATTGCGGAAGTAGGGCAGCGTGGAGGTTGAATGTGCCGAAGCGGGGCATGTTCCAAACCACTTCGGGCAACATACGGAAAGCTACCACAATCTGAAGGTCGGCTTCCAAAGCGCGCAATTCTTCGAGGAATTCTTCGTCCTTAAGCTTGGCGGGTTGCAGCACTTTCAGTCCGTGCTCTACGGCAATTTTCTTTACGGGCGATGCCGACAGTTCCGTTTGGTGACGGCCGATGGGCTTATCGGGCATGGTGATTACTCCCACCACGTTGAAGCCGCCTTCCACAAGGCGTTGGAGCGGTAGCACGGCAAAGTCCGGCGTACCCATATATACTATGCGCAGTTCGTTCTTGGTCATTTTGTAAAGTTGCAGATTGAAAGGTTGGGGTATGAAGCGGCAGTTTGCAGGCTTGTGCGGCCCAGTAGCTGCTGACGCCTTTTATTTGGCTGCCGTGTAGAGTGTGCTCAGGCCGAAGGTGAAACGCTTGAAACGGATGTCGGAAAATCCTGCTTTCTTCAGAATTTCCGTCATCACTTCTCCCTGCGGAAAGGCTTCCATTGTGGCGGGAAGGTAAGTGTAGGCTTTGGAGTCGCGCGACACTATTTTTCCTACTAGCGGCATGAGCACGTGGGAGTAAAGCCAGAAGAGTTGCTTCATAGGGAAGCGTTGCGGACTTGTAAGCTCTATGATAACGAGGCGGCCTGAGGGTTTCAGCACGCGGTGCATCTCTTGCAGTCCGCGGTCGAGGTCCTCAAAGTTTCTGATGCCGTAAGCCACGGTGAGCGCGTCGAATGTGTCGTCGGGGAAGGAGAGTTTCAGGCAGTCCTCCTGCTGAAAACTGATGGTCTGCTCAAGGCCGGCTTTTTTCACCTTCTCGCGGGCCACACGCATCATGCCTTCCGAGAGGTCTACGCCCAGTAAAGTGTCGGGCTTCAGTTCGCGTGCCGACATGATGGCAAAGTCGCCGGTGCCCGTAGCTACGTCGAGCATTTTGCGGGGTGCAAACGGTTTGAGGGAATTGATGGCGGCGCGGCGCCAATGTTTGTCGATGCCCATGGAAAGCAGATGGTTCAGCAGGTCGTAGGAGTGCGCAATGCTGTCGAACATCTGTTCCACTTGCTTTCCTTTGGCTTCGCCTTCGCCATAGGGCTTGATGTGTTCTTGCTTGTATGTCATGGATGAATGTTTCTCTGTGATGGTGCTTCCGGGCTTCTTTTTCGGAGAGACCGGAAACTAAACGCTCAGTACAACTGCACCGTATGCCGGAATCTCCACGTAGACAGGACTTCCGTGCTTAAATTCAATGGTTTGCGTGTTTCCGCTCAGCAAGTCAAGCGCCGAAACCATGCCGGGACGCATGTGAAGGTATTCATAAGCGTGGTCGGGAATGTTTATTCCCACGTGCACCGCCGTGGCATCGAAGTTGACTGCCACGAGAAGCGTTTCGCCTTTGGCGGAATGGCGGAAAAATGCATACTGGCGGTCGCAGTTGTAGCCATATTCGTGGTTGTAGTTTGCGTACTGCAGGTCGTAGAACGTGCCGCTATGGATGGCTTCGTGGTCACGGCATAGGCGGATGATTTGGCGGTGGTAATCGTAGAGCGCCTTCTCTTCAGGAGTCAGCGCGTCGCTTACATTGTCGCTGCAGAGCTTTTGCAGCGACTTCACGCCCCAATAGTCAAAGATTGTGGTACGTCCGTCGAGTCCGCTGAAGCCTTCTGCGTCCATTCCGCTCTCTCCTATTTCTTCACCGGCATAGAGCATGAAGGGGTTCGTGCCCATCAGTGCACTCACCACCAATGCCGGGAGTGCCTTGCGGGCATCGCCTGCAAAGAAGGCAGAAGCGATGCGCTGCTCGTCGTGGTTCTCGAGGAACGAGAGCATGTGGTCTTTGATGTCGTCGGTGGCTTGCCAGCATCCGGTGATGCATGAGGCGGAGGCGTGGCCGCTAACGATGGCGCGCAAGGTGTCGTAGAGTCCCACCTTGTCGTAGAGATAGTCGAATCCGGCGCGCAGGTAATTGCGGTACTCGTTCGGATTGTACACTTCGGCAATGAACTGCACGTGGGGATAGGCCGTTTTCACCTCCTTCGTAGCGTAGCTCCAAAAAGCTGCGGGAACCATTTCCGCCATGTCACAGCGAAATGCGTCGACGCCTTTCTTTGCCCAAAACTTAAGAATGGCAGTCATCTTGAGCCAAGTGGAAGGCACGGGCGAAAAGTGCTCCGTGCGGCCGCCGAGGTAGTCAACGCCGTAGTTGAGCTTTACCGTTTCGTACCAGTCGTTTCGGGAAGGGTAGGCATCGAAGTGGTCGTTGCCGGTAGCCTTTGCCGGATATTCGCTGTAGGGCGAAGGTGCAAGTCGCGAGGAGTCGAAGTCGGTATGGAGCGTCTGTCCGAGTATATAGTAGAAGTTGTTTTGCGGAGAAAAGGCCTTCGTCGTGTCGTCGTCGGCGCCCAGGTCGTGTACGCCGCGCGGTTTTGTGTCGCTCTTGTACTGGCGGGCCACATGGTTGGGCACAAAGTCCATAACAAACTTGAGCCCGGCCTTGTGCGTGCGGCGGAGAAGGGCTTCAAACTCTTTCATTCGTTTCTCCACGCAGACAGCAAGGTCGGGGTCAATGTCGTAATAGTCCTTGATGGCGTAAGGCGAACCGGCACGGCCTTTTACCACTGCCGGGTGGTCGGGGGTGATACCTTCGGCAGAGCGGTCTGTCATGGTAGCGTGCTCAAGCAGTCCGGTGTACCAGATGTGGGTGAAGCCAAAGTCGGCTATGCGTTTCAGGCGGGCATCGGTGAAGTCGTTCATCTTGCCTGTGCCGTTTTGCTCCAGGGTACCGTTGTGCACGTTGTTTGTGCAAGCGTTGCCGTAGAGTCGGGGCAACACTTGATATATGAGAAGTTTGTTGGCGTTTGTCATGTGTATATGTGATTTTGATGTGGGCGGAAATGCCCCCTTTTTCGTGCGAAGTTAGTGCTTTGGTGTGAGAAAAAGAAGAGACCGCAAGGTTTAAAGCTCGTTTCTGCTCCATATTCGGAGTAAAACAGGTCTTTAATCCTTGCGGTCTGTTGTTTGAAGTCCTTCTGCCGCTCACCCTTTATGCTTTGAAGGCAATGCGGGAATGGGAAGAAAGGATATTCTTAATTAGTCGTTCACGCCGTGAGCCTTGACTTCGTCGTTGCCTTTGCAGATCTTGGCAATCATGCCCTGCAACGTTTTGCCGGGGCCACATTCTGTGAAGTCGGTAGCGCCGTCGGCCACCATGTTGTTGACCTCCTTGGTCCAGAGAACAGAAGAGGTGAGCTGCTGGATAAGGTTGGCCTTGATTTCTTCGGGGTCGGTGTGTGCCTTGCCGTCCACGTTCTGGTATACGGGGCAAATGGGCTTGTGGAATTCGGTAGTGGCGATGGCTGCTTCAAGTTCTTCCTGAGCGGGGAGCATGAGGGGAGAGTGGAAAGCACCGCCCACGGGGAGAACAAGTGCACGCTTAGCGCCGGCTTCCTTGAGCTTGATGCAAGCGGCTTCAATGGCTTCGGCTTCGCCAGAGATGACGAGCTGACCCGGACAGTTGTAGTTGGCGGGAACTACCACCTTGCCGGTTTCCTTGCTTACTTCTGCGCAAACTTCTTCCACCTTGTCGTCAGAGAGAGCAATGATGGCGGCCATTGTTCCGGGCTTGGCTTCGCAAGCTTTCTGCATGGCTTTGGCGCGTGCGGCCACGAGTTTGAGGCCGTCTTCGAAACTGAGGCAACGTGCGGCGGTCAGGGCCGAGAGTTCGCCCAAGGAGTGACCGGCCACCATGGCAGGCTGAAAGTCAGAACCGAGGCAAAGGGCACTTACCACGCTGTGGAGAAACATTGCGGGCTGGGTTACCTTCGTCTGCTTGAGCTCTTCGTCAGTTCCGTTGAACATGATGTCGGTAATACGGAAGCCGAGAATTTCGTTGGCCTTTTCAAAAAACTGCTTGGCGATGGGGTGCTTTTCGTAGAGGTCTTTACCCATACCTACGAACTGTGCTCCCTGACCGGGGAATACGAATGCGTTCATTTATCTGTTTGTTACGATTTGGATTGTTCTAGTTGAGATTCCGTGGGATAATTTTCTGCTTCCGTGCATGTGTGCCGTAATGAAAAAGGAGAGTATGTTTGCAAGACTGTTCAGTTGCATAAGAGAAAGGCTTTGCGTGGAAACGGAAAGGTTTTCCAAAAATCAATGCAAAGTTACTTATTTTATTTGACTATAGCTTTTTCGGGCTTGAAAAAGTGGCAGAGCGGTCCCGTGCCTTCTCCTGCGTGTATGTCGGCGCCGTGGCTCAAGGCTTGGGAGAGATAATGCTTGGCTGAAGCTACGGCTTGGGGGAGCGACAGGCCGCGTGCGGCATAAGCGGCAATGGCAGACGATAGGGTGCAGCCGGTTCCGTGCGTGTTGGGGGAAGAGATGCGTGGTGAAGTATAGGTGAAGTTGCCTTCGGCGCAATGCAGAAAATCGGTGGGTGCTCCTTCTGCGTGTCCGCCTTTCACGAGCACGGGCGTGCCTCCGAGATGGTCGGAAAGCTGCGTGGCGAGAACGGAAGGTGCGGTGGTGTCGGCAGACGAAAGGTCAAGAAGTGCTTTTGCCTCGGGAATGTTGGGTGTGACGAGTGAGCAAAGTGGCATAAGCGTGGTGAGAAGTGCGTTTGCAGCGTCGGCGCCCATCAGCCGATGCCCCGACGATGAAATCATGACGGGGTCGAGCACTACGAACTTCGGGCTGTATGTGGCGATAAGGTTTGCAATGGCCACGGCGACTTCTGCCGTGCCGGTAATGCCTATTTTCACGGCATCGGGAAGCCAGTCTGTCCACACGGCTTCTATCTGTTCGGCAACCAACTGCGCATCTAAGTTCACACTCCGGCTCACTCCTTTTGTGTTCTGCACGGTGAGTGCCGTGATGGCGGCTTGTCCGTAACACCCCAAGGCGGCGAAAGTCTTGAGGTCGGCTTGGATTCCGGCGCCTCCCGAGGGGTCGGAGCCTGCGATGGACATACAGGTGACATATCGTTTCATGGCACAAATTTAAGCAATAAGTCATTGCACATGATGCGCTACGGCGCTTTTTGCCCCTTTGCGGGCAAAAGTGCGGGGCGGTAAGTAAAAGTTTCGGAAAAAAGGCTTAACTTCGCTACGTTTCTTCAGTAGAACACAAGTAAAACTCGTAAAAAATATATGATACAGTCAATGACGGGCTACGGCAAGTCTGATGCCGTGTATAACGGAAAGAAAATTCATGCCGAGATAAAATCGCTTAATAGCAAGACACTTGACCTTTCCACTCGTATCGCTCCCATTTACCGCGAGAAGGAGATGGAGCTCCGCAAACTTATTTCTGCCAAGTTGGAGCGTGGAAAGGTCGATTTCAATCTTTGGGTTGAAAAGGATGCCGCTCAGGCTGCTCCCGTTGTCAATGCAGAAGTGGTAGCGCATTACCTGGAACAAATCCGCGTCATAAGCGACGCACAGTGCATTCCTTGTCCGTCGGGTGCGCAAGTATGGGACGTGCTCGTGCGTCTGCCGGAAATCACCTCGTCGGTATCGGTGGAAGAACTCACCGATGAAGAGTGGGCTGTGGCTCGTGGTGCAGTGGAACAGGCTGTGAACAATTTGGTAGACTTCCGCATACAGGAAGGCGAGGCCCTCTGCCGGAAATTCAACGAAAAGGTGGACAACATCGAAAAGCTCCTCTCGCAGATAGAGCCTTTCGAAACCTCGCGCGTGGAAAAGATTCGCCAGCGCCTTGAAGACCGCTTGGCAGAACTCCGCGGCGTGGACTACGACAAGAACCGCCTTGAACAGGAACTCATCTATTATATAGAGAAACTCGACATCAGCGAGGAAAAACAGCGTTTGACCAATCACCTCAAGTATTTCCGCGAGACGTTGCAGAACGGTCACGGGCAAGGAAAGAAACTGGGCTTCATCGCTCAGGAAATGGGCCGCGAAATAAACACCACCGGCTCAAAGAGCAACCAAGCCGAGATGCAAAACATCGTGGTGAAGATGAAGGACGAACTCGAGCAGATAAAGGAACAGGTGCTCAATGCGCTCTAATCTGCAACGGTCGTGCTTTAATCAATAACGGAGCAAAACGAAACAATAACGTACGCTGTGCCGGTTGCAAATGCGGCACCGGCCATCACCAAATACTTACGTGCAATGAAAGTGGTAATATTTTCCGCACCGAGCGGAAGCGGTAAAAGCACCATCATCAATTATTTGATGCAGCAAGGACTTAATCTTCATTTTTCGGTGTCTGCCACAAGCCGTCCGCCTCGCGGTACGGAGCAGAACGGAGTGGAATATTATTTCCTTACTCCCGAGGAATTCGAGCAGCACATTGCTGCCGGCGATTTCCTTGAATATGAAGAAGTTTATGCCGGCCGTTTCTACGGAACGCTGAAGGCTCAGGTGGACAAGCAGCTTGCCGACGGCCAGAACGTGGTTTGCGACGTCGACGTGCTGGGTTCGCAAAACATCAAGAAGGCTTATGGCGCTCAGGCATTGAGCGTGTTCATCCAGCCTCCTTCGCTGGAAGCCTTGCGTGCCCGTTTGGAAGGACGCGGAACGGACTCGGCAGAAGTGATTGCCGACCGCTTGGCGCGTGCTGAGTTTGAGCTGACATTTGCCGAGAAAGCCGATGTGGTAATCGTGAATGACGAGCTTGAACGTGCCGAGGCTGAAGCACTGGAAACGGTGCGCAAATTCCTTGAAGCATGATTCGCACGGCAATCTTCGGCGGATCGTTCAATCCCGTGCATGTAGGTCATCTGCAATTGGCGCGTGAGGTTGTAAAGCAGCGTTTGGCCGATGAAGTGTGGCTGATGGTATCGCCTCAGAACCCGCTGAAGCAAAACGGCGAGTTGCTCGACGAAGAGGTGCGGTATCAATTGGCGGCAATGGCGGTGGAAGGCGAAAAGGGAATAAAAGCTTCGCGCTTTGAGTTTGACTTGCCTCGCCCTTCCTACACGTACCGCACGCTGGAGAGCCTTTGCCAAGCGTATCCTGAGCGGGAGTTTTCGCTTCTGATAGGGGGCGACAACTGGGCGCTCTTTGACCGTTGGGCACACTACGAGGAAATTCTCGCACGCTACCCGATAATCGTTTATCCCCGCGAGGATAGTCCGCTTTCTGCCGACGCTCTTCCAAAGGGCGTGTCGTTGCTTCGCGCTCCGCTATGGCCGGTGAGCTCCACGGAGATACGGCGGCGCATTCGTGAAGGGGAAAACTGCTCTTCTCTTCTTCCGCCTCGTGTGGATGAGGCTATAAGGCGAATGGGATATTATAGGTAACGTGAACGTTGCTGCATCGAAACGGCGAAAGGCCTTTTGCCGCGACAAAAAGAAGACATCTTCTGCTTACGCTAAAGTTTGGCGTAGGAAGAAGATGTCTTCTTTGTTTTCTATGAAAGAGTTTTCGGGAAAAAAGGTGCTTCCCCGTGACTGCTTTCTATGTTCAGAAATTGACGTTGAGGCCGAGGCTGAGCAGTTCGTTGAACTGAATGTAGGATTCGCCCTCTTTTCGTGTGCGGCTGTCGTCGAAGCGCGGGTAGAGGAAGAGTCGCGTGGAGAGGTACTTGTTGATGGTGAGGTTGAACGTGTTTTCCCATTCCACTTGCACCTTGCTGTAGTCCGTGAAGTAGTAGATGCGTCCTTGCCAGGTAATGGGTTTGGCAATGGTCCACTTGTAGTTAACGGTGATGTTCGAACCCCGTTCCCACTTCGTGTGGTGTCCTTCGGTCAGTCCGAAGGAAGTTTCGAGCGAGGGACGGCCCACGTATTTAAGTTTCAGTGCGAGCGGGGAGATGGTGGCGGAAATGTTGAACGTCTTTTTGCTCAGCTGGTAGTCCATACCGATGGAGAGCAACGACTCGAAGGGCGACATGAAGTCGGAGTAAATCTTTTTGTCGTTGGCCTTGTAGCCTCTGTAGAACTGCGTCCAGCTTTGGAGCATGAGGGTGTAGTACCAGTTCTTCAAGGCACGCAGTCCGAGTTTGTTGGTGAGGCGGATTAGGTCGGAGTTCGTTTTGTATTTGTGTTCCTTGTCGTCGTGTGAGGTTTGGAAACCGAGGCGCATTTCCAATTTGTTGTCAAACGCCACTTTGCTTTGGTTGTTGAAGTTGGCTTCCACGGTGGTAGTCGCCAAGAGCGCGTTGTGGCTTTCACCGCCTTTGTACCAGTTGTCGGAAATGTAGTTCTGCGTGAACTGAAGGGAGAAGTTCGTCTTGATTGTCCAGAAATTGGGCCGGCGTATGATAAGCGGCACATCGTCTGCCGTGGAGAAAATGTCTCCCTGTGGGGTGGGGTGGTCTTTGGCGTAAGCTTCGGTAAGACTCACTTCCGGCTTGGGTATGGGCTTGTTGCGTACGTCAATGGGAAGGGTACCCTGCTTCTCCTCTTCGTTGTGGATGAACCAAGGCGTGTGGGCATAGGTCTGCACGAGCACGCTGTCTGTCAATGCCAGTACGTCGTGGATGTGTTGCGAGGAAGAGAGAACGGGCGACTGCCCGTCTGCCGCTTCGTTCGTAGAGCCAATGGTGCGTCCGAGGGTCGACGAGGAAAGCGTGACGGGTGAAAACAGCAGTGCATAGTACGGATTGCTGAGCGTGTCGGCAGCTTCGTATTTCCAGGATGCGTAGTGGGCGATGAGCGAGTCGAGTTTTGCAGAATATTTGTGTGCAAAGGCGTTGTGCTTGCTTTTTGCTTGCTGCAAGGCTCGCGTTCCTTGAGAATGCCCCTGTGCTGAGACCTGCGTGGCGGCAAGTCCCAAAACGAAGGCTGCGAGTATGTGTTTTGAACCGGTCATTTCGGGCAGGTTTAAGGGTTTTTCGAAAAAGGAAGGGCACTGGCGTATCAGTTCTCCACGGTGCGCATAGCCCGGAGAATGGCTTCGACCGCCTCTTCCGACGTTTCCAGTGTGGCGTATTCGTCGGCGCCCTTTGCGCCCATGTTCACGTCGTTGCGTACAAAGCGCATGCGGCTTTTGTAAGGTGCGCGCGCCGAGGCATGGAGTTCGTTGGCTCCCGTTTCCTTGAGAAGTTTGGCAGCGTTTGCGGCATTTACGCCACATCCCGGCATAATGGAAAGACCTTCGGGCGCTTCTTTTGTCAATTTTGCCAACAAACCGATGCCCTCTACCGCTGTGGCGGCCTGTCCCGAGGTGAGAATGCGGTTTGCTCCCGCATCGGCAATCTGTTTCATGGCGCGCATGGCATCGGCACAAAGGTCGAATGCACGGTGAAACGTCACGTTGCGTCCGGCAGCGTGGTTCACGCAAGCTTCAAGGAAGGGGATGTCCACTTCGCCGTCGTCGGTGAGCGCGCCAACAACCACTCCGTCGGCTCCGGCATGGATGGCCGCGTCGATGTCGTCGAGAATGATGCGTTTCTCCGTTTCGGTGTAGAGGAAGTCGCCGCCGCGTGGACGGATGAGCACGTGGTGCACCACGTTTGGCAGTGTGCACGCGGCGCGCACCAGTCCGAGCGAAGGCGTGATGCCGCCTTCGGCAAGTCCGCTGCAGAGTTCAATGCGTGTAGCGCCGGCTTTGCTTGCCGCGAGGGCACTCTGGTAGCTACCGCAACAGATTTCGAGATTCATGTTCGGTTTTGTCTTTTCGGGAAAACATACCATGTCGGGTGTGCCACTATGGAACGGCAGACATAGTTAGGCACGAAGATAGTAACAAATGTTGGGGTGCCGGGCATGGAGTGGACTATTTTTTATAAATTTGCGCCAATGGATTGCACGCTCCTTCTTGTTGCTTGTTGCCCATAAGGGCTTTGTGGGAACGTGCATGAAAGAGAAAAACGACAGTAATGAGCCTTTATATAATAAGGTAAAAGCAATCATCAGCTATAATGAAAAAATATGCATTAGACCTCTCCGTGCGCCAAGTAGCCACTCCGCGCGAAGGTTATGTACTGCTCAAGCTCGGCATAGACGGCCAACCGTTTCCCGAAGTGCGTCCCGGGCAGTTTGTTGAAGTACTCGTCAAAGATTCCCCAACCACTTTTTTGCGTCGGCCCATCTCCATCAATTTTGTGGATGAAGAACGCGGCGAACTTTGGCTCCTCGTTCACGTAGTGGGCGACGGAACGCTTGCCATGAGCCGTCTTGCCGTGGGCGACACGCTCAACTGCGTATTCCCCTTGGGCAACGGATTTACAGTGCCCGAGGGAGAAGGCAAACGTGTGCTGCTCGTTGGCGGCGGCGTGGGCACTGCACCGCTTCTTCAGTTTGGCAAGGTGCTGAAAAGCAAGGGCCACGAACCCGTGTTCCTCCTTGGCGGACGCAGCGCGGGCGACCTCATGCAGCTCGACCTCTTCCGTCAATATGGCGAGGTGTTTGTGACCACGGAGGACGGCACCGACGGCGAACGGGGCTTCGTCACGAACCATAGCGTGCTCGACCGTGAGCGTTTCGACCAGATTTCCACGTGTGGCCCCAAGCCCATGATGGTGGCCGTGGCGCGATGGGCGGCGGCGCACGGTGTCGACTGCGAAGCATCGCTTGAAAACCTCATGGCCTGCGGCCTTGGCGCTTGCCTGTGCTGCGTGGAGAAGAAAGCCGACGGCCACAACGTGTGTGTCTGCAAGGAAGGTCCGGTATTTAACGTAAAAGAATTGTCATGGCTCAGTTAAATGTAAACGTAGGAGGACTTTCGCTCCAGAATCCCGTAATGACAGCTTCGGGAACTTTCGGCTACGGCATTGAGTTTGCCGATTTCGTAGACCTCAACCGCTTGGGCGGTTTCATTGTAAAGGGCACCACGCTCCATCCCCGTGAGGGCAACGACTATCCCCGTATGGCGGAAACCGCTTCCGGTATGCTCAACTGCGTGGGACTGCAAAACAAGGGCGTAGACTACTTTTGCGAGAAAATATATCCGCAACTCAAGGACTTCCGCACCAATGTGCTCGTCAACGTGAGCGGCAGTTCTCCTGAGGACTATGCCGCCTGCGCGGCGCGAATAGGCGAACTTGAAGGAATTCCCGGCATAGAGCTGAACATCTCGTGCCCCAACGTGAAGAGCGGCGGCATGGCTTTTGGTGTGACGTGCGAAGGTGCCGCTTCGGTGGTAAAGGCTGTACGCCAGGCCTACGACAAAACGCTCATCGTGAAGCTTTCGCCCAACGTGACCGACATCGCCGAAATTGCGCGTGCCGTGGAGGCTGAAGGAGCCGACAGTGTGTCGCTCATCAATACGCTGATGGGCATGAGCATCGACGTGGAGCGCCGCTGTTCCCGTCTGAGCATCGGTACGGGCGGTTTGAGCGGTCCCTGCGTGAAGCCTGTGGCACTCCGCATGGTATGGCAAGTGGCACATGCCGTGAATATTCCCGTGGTGGGACTTGGCGGCATCATGAATGCTACCGATGCCATAGAATTCCTCATGGCCGGTGCAACCGCCGTGGAGGTGGGAACGGCCAACTTCATTGATCCCGGAGTGACGGGGAAGATTGTAGACGGAATGAACGCTTGGCTTGACAGCCACGGCGTGAAGGACGTGAAGGAAATCATCGGCTGCATTTAAATGCAACGTAATAGATAATAAGGAGTGCAACCTTTCGCGAGAGAGGTTGCACTCCTTATTCATATATGGGGCAAGTTCTTTGTAGAACTTCAAGATATTGGGAAAATTCTTGAATTCTCTAATTCTTGACCTGTTAATATTGTGTAGAGCAGTCAAGACTGGAGTCTTGACCTCCATGCGCTCGCGCCTCAAGCGTAGCCACGCAGAAGCCTCCATGAGGCCGTGTAGAACGTGACGTTTTGAAAACGTCACCCCCATGGGCAGCTGCAAACGTCACCCATACACTTTTGGCCAATGCTAGATGCACGTACGTGCGTTATCGGAATTCGGGAAAGTTTCAAATTCTTCGGCTTTACTTGTCAAGCCTTCCCGTAATTCTATCTCTTCAAGATATTGGGAAAATGCTTGAATTCTCTAATTCTTGACCTGTTAATTTTGTGCGTCGCGAAGGGACTATTTCCTTTCCGTGGCGCTTGCTTCGCTGTTCTTGCTCTTCTCGTAATTTTCCACTTGCTGGCGGTTGCGGCTGATGCTCACGAGGTAGACACCGCCGAAGATAAGGAGCACCGCCACGCACTTGAGCGGTGTGACGCGGTCCATGCCGAGACTGATGGTGACGATGCATGCTACGATGGGTTGCACATAGTTGTACATCCCCGCCACCGTGGGGCGCAGGCTTTTCTGTCCGACCACGATGAACATGTAGCTGACAAACGTGGCGATGCATACGATGAAGGCGATGCTCGCCCACATCTTGGGAGTGAATGCTGCCCACTGTGTGGTGGCAAGGCCATGGTAGGAAACGGGGAGCGTGCAAACGAAGGCGTAGGTGAACATCCATTTCATGATGGTCACGAGCGAATAGCGTTCGGCGAAGTGCTTGAAGAACACGAGGTAGCTGGCATAGCTCAGTTGGGCAAAGAGCACGAGCAGGTCGCCGCAGATGGAACGTGCCGAAGGGGCTGCTGCGCTACCGGCGTCGAAGTTCGCGCCTGCCATGATGAGGAGCAATGCGCCTACAGCGCCCGAAGCGATGCCAAGCACCTTCTTTCCTGTGATGGGCTCCTTCAGATAAAATGCTGCGAGCACCATGGCCCAAAGCGGCATGCTTGTGGTGATGATGGAAGCGTCGGCAGGGGAGGAGAGCGACACGCCGAAAATGAAACTTCCCTGATTGAGGACGATGGCGAGCATTGAAGCTACGAAAAGGCGTGCGAGGTCGCGGTGCGACACGTGTTCCGGCTTTTGCAGGAAGGAAACGAGCCAAAAGAGCACCATGGCGCCGAAGAGACGCAGGTCGGTGAGTACGATGGGGGTGACGAGTCCTGTGCCCATCACGATTTTTGCCAAAGGCGACATAAGACCCCATGACGCATTGGCGGTGAGCATGGCGGCATGGCCTTTGGCCTGACTTGATATTTTCATTGGAAGGGTGTGTTTAGTCGTGTTGTAGAATCACTTGCACAATCTGTGGGCAAGGAACGGAGGCGACTGCGCATGGCGGGCAAGGCCCCGTTTTTTGCGGCAGGGTGCGAAGATGGTAGGGCGAAGCACGCAAAAGTATTCGTAAGGCGGTGTGGAGCCATGCGCTTCGCTTGGGAAGCACGCTCGCTTTTGCCAAACAAAAAACCGCCCGAAACTTGTCGCTTCGGGCGGCTATTGTTTAGAACGTTTGTGCGGTGCATTCTTTCAGTCCATTGCGCGTGGCTTCCGTGGCGGTTACGAGCGGTAGGCGAACAATGTCGTTGGCCTTTCCCATTACGCCGAGCAGTGCTTTTATGCCTGCCGGATTGCCGTCGGCAGAGAGCAGTTTGTAGAGTTGGCTGAACTTGCGGTGCATGAGCAGCGAGGTGTTGTAGTCGTGCTGCAGTGCCGCGTGTACCATCTCGCCGAACTCTTTGGGGTAAGCGTTGCCAACAACGGAAATCACCCCTGTAGCGCCTACGGTGAGCAGTTCGAAGGTGATGGCGTCGTCGCCACTGAGCACTTCAAAGCCCTCGGGCGCACCTTCAATGATTTCTTCTATCT
Source organism: Bacteroidaceae bacterium (assembly GCA_963649665.1). Taxonomy (GTDB): domain Bacteria; phylum Bacteroidota; class Bacteroidia; order Bacteroidales; family Bacteroidaceae; genus Alloprevotella. Next base: position 19,496 of record CAVJJO010000011.1, read on the forward strand.
GCGTGATGCGTCCTGAAGCTTCCTTGATGGCTACCACGTTGGGGCACTCTTTGGCAATGCGAAGCGTGGTGGCGGCTTCGAGGTTGACGCCCGTTCTGCCCGGCACATTGTAGAGCACCACGGGCACGGGACTGTTGTTTGCCACAGCCTTGAAGTGCTGGAAGAGACCTTCTTGCGAGGGCTTGTTGTAATACGGGCATACGATGAGTACACCGCTGAATATGTTCGGGTCAACGTCCTTGAGCGCTTCTATTACGGCCTGCGTGTTGTTGCCTCCGGCGCCGAGCAGAAGGGGCACGCGTCCGTTGTTCTTGCGAACGACGGTTTCAATCACTGCGCTTCGCTCTTCTTCGTTGAGACAGGGCGTTTCGGCTGTCGTGCCGAGCACGCAAAGAAAGTCTATGCCGTTTGCTATTTGTTCGTCAACGAGTTGTTCGAGTGTTTTAAAGTCGATGCTCTCGTCCTTGTGGAAAGGAGTGACGAGGGCTATGCCTAAACCATGGAATGGGTTGGTGCGTTTCATGTTGCGATTAAATTGATGGGAATGCAAAGATAAGTAATAATGCGGGAACATGCGCGATAATCCCGCGCGAAATGGAAGCGCGCCGCGCCGCGCACCTTCGTTTTCAAAACGGAGCCTCGGAATGTGCACCCAATTTGGTGCCGATTGGGCGCGTTTTCGCATCGATTTTAACACTGAAAATCGCGTAGAATTCACCGACCGCCCATCTGCGTGGAAATACGGCCGCCACGGCGTGCATAAAGAAGCGTGTTTATACCGATTATATGCACATTCTGCATAAAATCGCGTATATGAACGCATAAAACTCCTTATGGTGGGAATTTTTAGCCCGAAAGAAGCAAAAAATGTAGGGCATCCAGGAAAAATTCCAAGGCAGCAAATTTAAATTCCAAGGCAGCAAATTCAAATTTGCTGCCTTGGAGTTCGAAGAGGGCGCTTGAAGGAAGCGAAAAAGCCGTTTATCCGTTCTAGTTTGAAGCGCGCCGTTGTCAAGAAAAAGTACCCGAAATTAACGTTGGTGAAGAAAACGAAAACGCGGAAGCCGCTTCTTCTTGCGCCAGCAATTGCCCTACGCCGAAATCTCCGTAGCACCGGTGCGGAGAGCCGTCCGTGAGGCCGTTGCCAAGGGCTTTTTCATGCAAGCCTACCACACATTCATATAAAATTGCTAAATTTGCCGACAACAAACAAACCGAAACAAACAAACATGAACGTTTTAGACCTTAGCGAACAAGAAATACAGCGCCGCAACTCCCTTCAGGAATTGCGCAACATGGGCATTGAACCCTATCCCGCAGCAGAATATCCCGTCGACGCCTACAGCGAAGAGATAAAGGCTTCTTTCACCGACGACGCACCTCAGCGCGAAGTGTGCATTGCCGGCCGTTTGATGGGCCGCCGTGTGATGGGCAAGGCCAGCTTTGCTGAAATCATGGACTCCAAGGGACGCATCCAGGTCTACGTGACCCGCGACGACATCTGCCCCGAAGAGGACAAGACCCTCTACAACACTTTCTTCAAGAAACTTCTCGACCTCGGCGACTTCGTGGGCGTGAAGGGCTATGTGTTCCGCACACAGACCGGTGAAATCTCCGTTCATGCCCGCGAACTTGTGCTTCTTTCCAAGAGTCTGAAACCCCTCCCCGTGGTAAAGGAAAAGGACGGCGTAACCTACGACGCTTTCAACGATCCCGAACTCCGCTACCGCCAGCGCTATGTGGACCTCCTCGTAAACCCCGGCGTGAAGGACATCTTCGTAAAGCGTGCGCAGGTAATCAAGACCATGCGCGAGTATTTCGACGAGGCTGGCTACACTGAAGTGGAAACCCCCATTCTTCAGTCCATCCCCGGTGGCGCAAGCGCACGTCCGTTCATCACCCACCACAACTCGCTCGACATTGACCTCTACCTTCGCATTGCCACAGAGCTCTACCTCAAGCGCCTCATCGTGGGCGGTTTTGAAGGCGTGTACGAAATTGGCAAGAACTTCCGCAACGAGGGTATGGACCGCAACCACAACCCCGAGTTCACCTGCATGGAACTCTACGTGCAGTACAAGGACTACAACTGGATGATGTCGTTCACCGAAAAGCTCCTCGAGCGCATCTGCATCGCCGTGAACGGCTGCACCGAGAGCGTGATCGACGGCAAGACCGTCAGCTTCAAGGCACCTTTCCGCCGTCTGCCCATCCTCGAAGCCATCAAGGAAAAAACGGGCTACGACCTCAACGGCAAGAGCGAGGACGAAATCCGCGACATCTGCAAGGCGCTTAACATGGAAATCGACGACACCATGGGCAAGGGCAAGCTCATCGACGAAATCTTCGGCGAATTCTGCGAGGGCACGTACATCCAGCCTACCTTCATTACCGATTATCCCGTGGAGATGTCGCCGCTCACCAAGAAGCACCGCACCAATCCTGCGCTCACCGAACGCTTCGAACTCATGGTCAACGGCAAGGAACTTGCCAATGCCTACTCCGAGCTCAACGACCCCATCGACCAGGAAGAACGCTTCCAGGATCAGCTCCGACTCTCAGAGAAGGGCGACGACGAAGCCATGTTCATCGACCAGGACTTCCTCCGTGCGCTCCAGTACGGTATGCCTCCCACCTCAGGTATCGGCATCGGCATAGACCGCCTCACGATGCTCATGACAGGCCAAACGCAGATTCAGGAAGTACTCTTCTTCCCGCAGATGCGCCCCGAAAAGAAAGCTCCGCGCGACGCCGCCGCAAAATATGTGGAAGCCGGCATCGCTGAAGAACTCGTGCCCATCCTCCAGAAAGTAGGTTACTACCTCGTGAGCGACCTCAAGGACGTGAAGGCTCAGAAGATTCAGCAGCAGATTGGCGAAGTCATCAAGAAGTTCAAGCTGGAAGTGGAAAAACCCAGCGTGGCCGACATTGAATCCTGGAACGTGTAACGCGTTCTCCCGTGCTCCCGGCTGAAGGGGCTGCTCGTTGACAGCAGTGTCTATTGTGCCGCCCAAGGCCGGGAACCGACTCTATATTGCGGGAATGCACATTCCCGCCCCAAAGAACATTCAAGGAGTTCGCCAAGTGCGCCCCTAACCAAACGTCATTCGTTATGGACTCATTACAAGCCGGCACCATCGAGCTCAACAACATATTCCCCAGCGAAAAGGCGAATGCCGAAACGCTAGGTTCAATAGCCGTGCTGGGCAGCGGCAGTTGGGCCACCGCCATAGCCAAGATGCTGCTTGAAAAAGTGCCGCATCTGCATTGGTACATGCGCAAGCAGGAAACGATAGACGACTTCATACGCATGGAGCACAACCCGTCGTACCTGACAAGCGTTCATTTCGACACGCAGCGCATCACCTTCTCTGCCGACATCAACGACGTGGTACGCCAGTGCCGCACGCTCGTGTTCGTCACCCCGTCGCCCTACTTGAAGAACCACCTCAAGAAACTCAAATGTAGGCTCAGCGACAAAATCATCGTCACGGCCATCAAGGGCATCGTACCCGACGAGAATCTTGTGTGCTCGGAATTTTTCCGTCAAGTATACAACGTGCCTGACGAAAATCTTGCCGTGCTCGGCGGTCCGAGCCATGCGGAAGAAGTGGCTCTTGGAAGGCTCACTTACCTTACCGTAGGTTGCTCCGACCAGGTGAAAGCCCGCGCTTTGGCAGAGACCATCGCTTCGAGCTACGTCAAGACCAAAACGTCGTGCGACGTCATCGGCATAGAATACGCTTCCGTGCTCAAAAACGTCTATGCCATAGCCGCCGGAATATGCAACGGACTGAAATATGGCGACAACTTCCAGAGCGTGCTCATGTCCAATGCCGTGCAGGAAATGAACCGTTTCCTGCGCGCCGTGTATCCCATAGACCGGCAGATATACGATTCCGTCTACCTTGGCGACCTTCTCGTGACGGGCTATTCCAATTTCTCCCGAAATCGTGTGTTCGGCACCATGATAGGAAAAGGCTACAGCGTGAAGTCGGCGCAGATAGAGATGGAGATGATTGCTGAAGGCTACTACGGCACAAAGTGCATGAAGAGTATAAACCGTCACTACCACGTGAACATGCCCATACTCGACGCCGTCTACAACATTCTCTACGAACGCATATCGCCCACAATAGAAATCAAACTGCTCACCGACTCCTTCCGCTAGCGGCTGCGCAGTGACTCTTACAAAACGGAGCCAAGGATTTGCAACGAAAAAGTCAAATCCTTGGCTCTGATTGTGTATGGCCGGCATTTACTTAGGTGGGTTAAATGTTGGAGCGAAGCGCATGGAGGTCAAGACTCCTGTCTTGACTGCTCTTTCGCGGCCATTGCTCCGCCCATGGGGGTGACGTTTTCAAAACGTCACGCTCTACACGGCCTCACGGAGCCACGGACTGTTTTTCGTGCTTTGCTTTATCACCTCCGTGCTCAACAGTCAAGACTGGAGTCTTGACCTCCATGCGCTCTCGCTTCAAGCGCAGCGTAGAGCGTGACGTTTTGAAAACGTCACCCCCATGGGCAGCTGCTAACGCCAACCACACGCTTTTGGCCAATGCCCCCCATGGAAGGGTGCTGTCGCACATTTGCTCTAGACTAAGCCGCTCTGCACGCCTCCATTGAAGAGTTATACCATCATCAAACCCGCCCTTTTCGCGCTTGCTCATACCTTTTTGCGCCTTTCTGCGCATTGCATTCTGCATTATTCGCTATTTTTGCATATAAAACGCTTTTTCTGTAGAAGCGTCAGAGCCATTATTCTATATAATGGCCATAGGCTCATCTGCAGTTGATCCCCGTAAACCATCATGTGCCATGCCGCATATTTTCCGTGCACTCCTCCTGCTTGTCCTTTCTCTGCTGCCCCTTCAGGCAGTGGCGCAAAGTGCTGCATATAAGAACTACATCGACCGCTATTCATCCATGGCCGTCGACCAAATGAACCGCTACGGCATACCTGCCAGCATCACCCTCGCTCAAGGGTTGCTCGAAAGCGCTGCGGGAACGAGCACCCTCGCCCGCAAGGCCAATAACCATTTCGGCATAAAGTGCGGCGGACGATGGAGCGGCCCTTACATCCTGCGCGACGACGATGCGCAGAACGAGAAGTTCCGCGTGTACAAGTCCGTGAGGGAAAGTTATGAAGACCATTCGCTCTTTCTTAAAAAAGGACAGCGCTATGCTTTCCTCTTTTCCTATAAAATTACCGACTACAAAAGTTGGGCTCAGGGCTTGAAGAAGGCTGGCTACGCCACCAATCCGCGTTACGCGCAGATGATTATCGACGTCATTGAGCGCAACGAACTTTGGCGCTTCGACAACGGCAAACGCCTTTCACGCCATGAACGCCACGAGGAAGAACGCAAGCAACAGATTGAACAGCGTTCCGACTACGCCTATCCCATACACCGCTGCAACGGGCAGTTCTACGTCATAGCCCGAAGGGGCGATACCTATGCTTCCATTGCCAAAGCGCTCAAAAGCAGCGAACGCAAGTTGCGCAAATACAACGACGTAGACACGTCCTACCGCCTTAAGGAAGGCGATGTCGTATACCTCGGCAGAAAAGCCAAGAAGGCCGACAAGGGACTTCGCACCAAGTACCACACGATGGAAGAAGGAGAGTCGCTCTACACCATCTCGCAGCGTTTCGGCATACGCCTTACCTCGCTCTGCAAGATGAACCCCGTGACTCCCACGTTCCACTTCCGCGTGGGCGACAGCGTGAGAATCCGCTAAACGCAACTTTTCTATCCATTCAGTAAACGAATTCACAACACATGACTTTCGACTCCAATAAACCCACCGCGTTCTCCTTCGAAGTGCTTCCCCCGCTTCGCGGCAAAAGCATAGAGAGCGTGTACCGCACCATAGACCGGCTCATGCCGTTCAACCCCGCTTATATCAACATCACCACCCATCGCAACGAGAACGTCTTTTGCGAACTCCCCGACGGACGTTACGAGCGGATGAGCGTGCGGAGCCGTCCCGGAACGGTAGCCATTGCCGCCGCCCTCATGGGGCGCTATGGCGTGCCCGCCGTGCCCCACATCATTTGCAGCGGATTCAACCGCACGGAAATAGAAAACGAACTCTTCGACCTCTCTTTCCTTGGCATCACTGACCTGCTCGTGCTGCGCGGCGACCGTGCCCGCGACGAGAACCGGTTTATTCCTACGCCCGGCGGTTATGCCCATGCCGAAGAACTCTGTCGGCAGGTCAACGACTTCAACCGCGGCGTGCTCATCGACGGAACGCAATGCGAAGTTCCGCAGCATCCGTTCACCTATGGTGTGGCAGGTTACCCCGAAAAGCACGACGAGGCCATGAACCTCGAGACCGACATCATGCACCTTAAGGCAAAAGTAGAAGCTGGGGCGCAGTATATCGTCACGCAGATGTTTTTCGACAACACAAAGTATTTCGCCTTCGTCGACCGCCTTCGCAAGGAAGGAATAAACGTGCCCGTAGTGCCGGGACTCAAACCCCTCACCACCTTGAACCATTGCACGATGATTCCCAAGACGTTCCATGTGGACTTCCCCCAAGAACTCGCCGTGGAGTTTGCCAAGTGTCGCGACAACAACGACGTGAAGGCGCTCGGAGTGGAGTGGGGCATACAGCAGGCACGCGAACTCAAGGCCGCGCATGTGCCCAGCATTCATTTCTATTCCATGAATGCCGCAGAAAGCATAGAGAAAATAGCCAAGGCAGTTTATTGACCGTTTTACGACGGGTTCGGATGAGGGTATTACATAGGGAAGCCGCGAAGCCATCGCGCTAAAGGTGCACATGTTGCTGCCGCCGCTTCATACCATATACCCACTATATATAAGTCCGAAACGCAAAATCGATAGACCTGCCAACACACAACACCAGAAAGCATTCAGCACATCCATAAAGCAATGCCGCACTACGACTTAGCCTATTTCCGCAAGCTGCTCTCCCAGCGTATACTCATTCTCGACGGTGCCATGGGCACCATGATACAGCGCTACCATCTCGGAGAGAACGACTTTCGCGGAGATATATTCAAAGACAGCCCCGTAAAGCTTCTTGGCAACAACGACCTCATTGCCCTGACGCGTCCCGACGTGCTTCACGACATACATCGTGCCTATCTTGAAGCCGGAGCCGACATCATAGAGAGCAACACCTTCAATGCCCAGCGCATCTCCCAAGCCGACTACCACACCGAGGCTTACGTAGAGCAGATGAACGCTGCTGCCATGCGCATAGCACGCGAAGAGGTAGACCGCATGACCGCCATCACCCCCGACAAACCGCGATTCGTGGCGGCATCCATAGGTCCGACGAACAAAACGCTTTCCATGTCGCCCGACGTGGAGAATCCCGCTTACCGCGCCGTGACGTTCGACGAAATGTATGAGGCCTATGCCGAACAGATGGATGTGCTCTCACGCGAAGGCGCCGACCTCTTTTTGCTCGAAACCATTTTCGACACGCTCAACGTGAAGGCAGCCCTCAAGGCAGCCCGCGACGTCAGTCAGCGGCGCGGCCGTGTAGTGCCCGTGATGCTCAGTGTGACCATTGCCGACGCGAGTGGACGCATGCTCTCGGGACAAACGCTTGAAGCCTTCCTCGCTTCCGTGGCGCACGACGAGGACATCATCTCCGTGGGACTGAACTGCTCGTTCGGTGCAGAAGATATGCGTCCGTACGTGCGTCTGCTTGCCGAGAAGTCGCCGCTCTTTGTCAGTTCCCATCCCAATGCCGGATTGCCCGACGAAGAAGGTTGCTACACCGAAACGCCAGAAATGATGGCTCGCGCACTTTCCACCTTCGTTGACGACGGAAGTGTGAACATCATAGGTGGCTGCTGCGGTTCCACCCCCGACCACATACGCGCCATAGCCCAAATGGCACACGGACGTGCTCCACGTCGCCCCAATGCCGATGTGCGTCCCGACTGGCTCGCAGGCTTGGAAGGTTTCACGCCGATGGAAGGCACCTTCATGAATGTAGGCGAGCGGTGCAACGTGGCAGGTAGCCGCAAGTTCCTTCGTCTTGTCGGCGAAAAGCAATACGACGAAGCCTTGGGCATTGCCCGTAAGCAGGTGCGCGATGGGGCTACGCTCCTCGACGTCAACATGGACGACGGCATGCTCGATGCGCGCGAAGAGATGTGTCACTTCCTCAACCTCATGGCTTCCGATCCCGAGGTGGCACGCATCCCCTGGATGATAGACTCCTCGCGGTTTGAAGTGGTTGAGGCCGCGCTCAAATGCGTACAGGGCAAGTGCGTGGTCAACTCCATCTCCCTTAAGGAAGGCGAAGACAAATTTATCGACCATGCTCGCACCATAGCCAAATACGGTGCCGCCATGGTGGTCATGGCTTTCGACGAAGAAGGTCAGGCCACGACCTACGAACGTAAGATAGAAGTGTGCGAACGAGCCTATCGGTTGCTTACAGAGAAAGCCGGCGTGGCGGCACGCGACATCATATTCGACCCCAATGTGCTTACCGTTGCCACAGGCATGAAGGAGCACGACCGCTATGGACTCGACTTCATTCGCGCCACGGGGTGGATACACCAGAATCTGCCCGAAGCCCACGTGAGCGGAGGCGTCAGCAACCTCTCGTTCGCCTTTCGCGGAAACAATTACCTGCGCGAAGCCATGCACGCCGTGTTCCTCTTCCATGGAATGAAGCAAGGCATGGATATGGGCATAGTGAATCCCGCTTCGAAAGTGATGTTTCAGGACATTCCTTCCGACCTCTTGGAACTTATCGAAGACGTAGTGCTCTGCCAGCGCGACGATGCGGCGGACCGCCTCATTGACCGCGCGCAGAAATTGCTTGAAGAAAAGAACAACGCACCGAAGACCGAAACGAAAAAAGAAGACCGCAGCGCCATACCGCTAGAAGAACGGTTGATGACGGCGCTCCGTAGTGGCGACGACGAGTTTCTCGATGCCGACCTCCATGAGGCGCTCGCTTCGGGCATGGCTCCTGGCGCCGTCATAGAAGGGCCGCTCATGAACGGCATGCAGCGTGTGGGCGACCTCTTTGGCGAGGGCAAGATGTTCCTTCCCCAGGTCGTCAAGTCTGCACGTACCATGAAGAAGGCGGTAAGCATTTTGCAGCCTTTCCTTGAACAGGCCAAGCAGGCGTCGGCAAAAAGTAACGGACGCTATCTCGTGGCCACCGTAAAGGGCGACGTGCACGACATCGGCAAGAACATTGTGGCCGTAGTGCTCGGTTGCAACAACTTCCACGTCATTGACCTTGGCGTGATGGTTCCCGCCGAGAAAATCGTGGAGACTGTGCTTCGCGAGAAGGTAGACTTCGTGGCGCTCAGCGGACTCATCACTCCCTCGCTCGATGAAATGTGTCACACCGCTGAGGCCATGAGCAAGGCGGGCATAACCGTTCCCCTTTTTATAGGAGGTGCCACCACAAGCGAACTGCATACGGCGTTGAAGATAGCTCCGCTTTACAATGGTCCCGTGTTTCACGTGAAGGACGCTTCGCAAAATCCCGTGCTCGCCCTGCAGTTGCAGAGCGCCGATGCCGAAAAACTCATACGCGACAATCGCTTGCGTCAGCAGGAACTTGTGCGTCAACACGAATACCGCAAAACGGTCAAACAGATGCAGCAATGCCCGTGTTGCGGTGTGCCCCATCCCAACGGCACGGCCTTCCATCGCCTGAAGATCGACTGGGAGAAAGAAAGTCTGCCGCAACCGTCTTTCCTCGGTTGCCGCTACATTCCCCACATCCCCATCGCACAAGTTCGCCCTTTGATTAACTGGATTTATTTCTATAATCTGTGGCGCGTGCGTAAGGGGACGCCCGAAGCAGAAGAGGTACGTCGCGAAGCGGAACGTTTGCTCGACGAACTCCAAAAGCGACACTTCATGCAAGCTCAAGTGGCATTCTACGAAGCCAACGGCACGGAGCGAAGCATCGTGTTCCACAACGCTGACGGACAAGGCGCCGACCTTGAACTTCCCACACCGCGGCAGACACATCCAGCCGAAAGTGGCGCACCTTGTCTTTCGCTCTGCGACTATGTGGCCCCCGAGCCTTACAAAGATTACGTAGGTGCATTTGCGCTCACCGTGTCGCCCTCCTTCGTGGAAGAACTCGAAAAGGCCAAGGCGGAAGGCGACGACGAGCGTTCGCTCCTCATGCAGTCAGTAGGCGACCGCCTGGCAGAAGCCACGGCGGAATGGCTCCACCGCGAAGTGCGGCGCAACCTTTGGGGCTATTCTCCTGGCGAAGCGCTTCCGCTTGCCGACTTGGCACGCGCCGCCTACCAAGGCATACGTCCCGCCATAGGCTATCCTTCTCTGCCCGTGCAGAAACTCATATTCCCCGTAGCGTCCTTGCTCAAGTTCGAACAAATGAACTTAAAACTGACGGAGTCTGGCGCGATGTATCCGCAAAGCTCTATCTGTGGTCTGCTTATGAGCAGTCCGCACGCCAAATATTTTGTGATAACAACTTAATTTCGGTAAAAAAAGCCGCCGCCGTGCCGTTTTTTATGCTCGTGCGTGCAAGGTTCCGTTCGTTAAGTCGTTATATTTGCAAAAAATAGACTGCACCTGAGCAAGTTGCAGCAACACTAAAATAAGAACCACAATGAAAAAGTCACTCTTGTTATTGGCAATGGGTCTCAGCACAATCGGGACTTATGCACAGGACGACGATGTCTATTTCGTGCCCTCAGCAAAAAACAAAGTGGAAAGTCGCGACGTATATACGTCCGGACGTTCTTCATACGAAACCATTGAAAGCGACAACTCTGCCTATGAGTCGAGTTCCTGGGCCGACCATCGCGGCAACGGCAAGTGGAACGTGGACGAATACAATCGTCGCGGACCGAAATATAAAGGTCAGTGCTACACCGACACCACAGCTCAAAGCACCGCAGCCTCGTCCCGTCAGGCTTACGAGGACGGTTACGACGACGGCTACGACGACGGTTACTTCACCTCACGACTTGTTCGCTTCTGGTCACCGCGCATTGGCGTCTACGTAAGCAGTCCTTATTATTGGGACTATTACGACTACTGCTACGACCCGTTCTACTACGGCTACGGTTCGCCCTGGAGCTGGGGATGGAGCGGCTGGTACGGCTGGGGCAGTTGGTACGGCTGGCGCCCCTATTACAGCAGCTGGTACGGTTGGGGCGGTTGGTACGATCCTTGGTGGGGCGGCTCATGGGCTTGGCATCCGCATCATTTCGACGGCTGGCACCCGCAGCCCAATCCCCGAGGATTTAACGGAGGCTATTTCGCCGGCAACGTCAACCGCGGAGGCGCAGCACGCAGCTTCAGCACGGTGCGTCCGAACTACGGTTCAGCCAATCGTCCTTCAAGAAACTTCGGTGCAGCAGACACCCGCAACAACGGCATTTCGCGTTCCTCATTCCAAAACGGCACGCGTCCCTCACGCCAATTCGGCAATTCGCAGACTCCTTCGCGTCAGTTCGGAAACGACCAAAGCAATCGCTCCGTACAGCGCAACCAGTCGACGCGCACCTTCAGCCAACCCTCACAAAGCACTCCCTCACGCTCCTTTGGAACACCCTCGCGCAGCGGTGGCTTCAGCGGAGGCGGAAACATGGGCGGAGGCGGACGCAGCTTCGGCGGCGGAGGCGGTGGCGGTCGCAGTTTCGGCGGACGCCGATAAGGTCTTGGCATACTTCATCAAGACACAACGCTTCAACAAGTACGCATGCTAACAGTGTGACTCGGAATGTAACTCCGATTCCCCAACAATACAGAATATGAAACGCAAATACATCGTAGCACTAGCAGCCCTTACGCTTGGCGCAACGGCAAGTGCACAGGACATATATAAAGCAGAAACGTTCTCCGGTTCCGACCTCAACGGAACGGCACGCTTCGTGGGTATGGGCGGCGCCATGAGTGCGCTCGGTGCCGACCTCTCCGTAATGGGACAGAATCCCGCAGGCATCGGACTCTACCGCCGCAGCGATGTGGCGCTTACCGGAAGCATCACCCAGCAGCCCAACGGAAAGGAGTTCTCTGAAATTAATTCAGCACGCGCTTCCTTTGACCAAGCGGGCTTCGTGTATGCCTGTAAAGTGGGCGGCGAATCGTTGAAGTACGTCAACTTCGGCTTCAACTACCAGAAACGCCGCAACTTGAAGAACTACATCGGTCTCGACAACGTGGCCCTTTCTGATGGCATGTCGCAGTCGTGGCAGATGCTCGACCTCTCTTATGTCAACAACGCTTGGCTTGACCTCTCCACCGATGCCGGCCGCCAACTCACCACTCCCCTTACTTGCGTGGGCTACGACACCCAACTGCTTTACCCAGTATTGGACGACAATGGTAAGGTCACTGGTTACGAACCTGTCAACTCTGCGAACTACAACTATCACCGTGCACAGTGGGGCGGCATTCAGCAGTACGACTTCAACGTTTCTTTCAACGTGAAGGACCGCTTCTACGGCGGCGTTACGCTTGGCGTCTACAATGTGGACATGCACACGAGTCTCCTCTATGGCGAAGGCATCATGGGTGACGACTATAAAGACGGAAATGGCAAACTCCACGACTATTATATGGCCAACAGCGAAAATCTTACCGGCACAGGTTTTGACTTGAAGTTTGGTTTCATTTTCCGCCCCATCGAAGAGTCGCCTTTCCGCATCGGATTCTCGTTCTCAACCCCGACTTTCTACGACTTGACGCAGAGTTCCTATCTTTATATGGAGACTCCGTTCTCCTGGACCGATAGCCAGACGGGACAAACCTACGATTATTCTTCCGGAAGCTATCCCGTGCAGGACTACAACTACCGCATATTCACCCCCTGGCGCTTGAACGTCAGCTTGGGCACAACGGTCGGTAACTATCTTGCTCTCGATGCAGAGTACGAACTAAGCCGTTACAGCGGCGCACAGGTGCGTTACCCCAATTACGACGGATGGAACGAATGGGGTTCCACGTCGTCAACCAAAGACAAGGCGCTCAATCAGGAAATCGACTATTTCATGAAGCCCGTAAGCACATTCCGTGTCGGCGCTGAAATACGCCTTGCACCGAGAGTGTTCGGCCGTGTGGGTTACAACTACGTAAGTGCACCTTTCAAGAAGGACGCTTATCTGAACCTCTTTACGGCAAGCCCCTCCTACAATTGCAGTACGAACACCGACTATGTAAATCTCGGTGCCATCAATCGCGTGACCGCAGGCGTGGGCTACCATGGCAAGCACTTCTATGCCGACGTGGCTTACCAGTATCAGCGTCAGCAAGGTGACGTTTATGCCTTCCACATTCCCGAGAAAAACTCCGAGTTGAACCGTCTTCAGGGACAAAAGGTTGACCTGAACCGCAATAACCTCATGCTGACGTTGGGATATAAGTTCTAATTCGCTAATTTTGTGTGGGCTTGCAATGAGAAGCCCGCTTTGAAACAACCGAACAATACGTTTCGGCTGCGCCACAGAGCAAGTCGCCCTGCGACGCAGCCGATTTCTTTTTCCTACTACGAATGAAAGTTTCAGCAACATGGGGTCTGCTCGCCCTTATTGCCCTCTCGGCATGCTCAGGCGCGAGACAAACGCTACACTTAGGCGGCGAGTGGGACGTTGTACAGATTGACACGCTGCATATTACGCCCGAAAAGGACGTAACCCCGTTCCTCGGTTTCAATGCCGCAAACGGTGAAGTATATGGATTTACCGGATGCAATCGCTTGACTGGAAGAATGGATAAGTCAAAGTGGGCAGATGGCATGGTAGACTTTTCGCAAATGGGAAGCACCCGCATGCTTTGCCACGACAACATTTACGAGTCGCCCATGCTCGAGGCGCTGCAACGCGTGACCCGTGCCGCAATAAGCAACGATACGCTCCGCTTGACAGCAAGCAACGGAACGCCCGCATTAATACTCAAGAAACGATAATACCACACTTTATATGGCAACAGTAGACGACAAGAAAATCATCTTCTCGATGGTCGGCCTTTCAAAGACCATCCGACAAAACAACAAACAGGTCCTTAAAAACATTTACCTCAGCTTCTTCTACGGAGCAAAGATTGGCATCATCGGTCTCAACGGCGCCGGTAAGTCGACCTTGATGAAAATCATTGCCGGCCTTGACAACGACTATCAGGGCGAAGTGGTGTTCTCGCCTGGATACACAGTGGGCTATTTGGCTCAGGATCCCCATCTCGACAACGACAAGACCGTGAAGGAAATTGTGCAGGAAGGCGTGCAGAACGTAGTGGACGCGCTTGCCGAATATGAAGAAATCAACCAGAAGTTCGGTCTTCCTGAATATTACGAGAACGAGGACAAGATGAACGAGCTTTTTGCCCGTCAGGGCGAGCTTCAGGATGTGCTCGACGCTACCGACGCTTGGAATCTCGACTCACGTCTTGACCGCGCTATGGCAGCCCTTCGCCTTCCGCCCGCTGACCAAAAGGCCGAATTCCTTTCTGGTGGCGAGCGTCGACGTGTGGCTCTTTGCCGCCTGCTTTTGCAGAAGCCCGACGTGCTTTTGCTTGACGAACCTACCAACCACCTCGACGCCGAAAGTATTGACTGGCTCGAACAGCACTTGAACCAGTACGAAGGTACGGTAATTGCCGTCACGCACGACCGTTATTTCCTCGACGATGTGGCAGGGTGGATTCTTGAACTCGACCGTGGCGAGGGCATTCCCTGGAAGGGTAACTACTCTTCTTGGCTTTACCAGAAAAGCAAACGAATGGCTCAGGAAGAGAAGGTGGCAAGCAAGCGCCGCAAAACGCTCGAACGCGAGTTGGAGTGGGTTCGCATGGCTCCCAAAGCACGTCAGGCAAAAGGTAAGGCACGTCTTAACTCCTACGACAAACTTCTCAACGAGGACCAGAAGGAGCGTGAGCAGAACCTTGAAATATTCATTCCCAACGGTCCGCGTTTGGGCAACAAGGTTATTGAAGCACACCACGTGGCTAAGGCTTTTGGCGACAAGGTGCTTTATTCCGACCTCGACTTCACTCTTCCCCCTGCTGGCATCATAGGCGTTATCGGTCCCAATGGTGTGGGTAAGACCACCCTCTTTAGGTTGATTATGGGGCTTGATACTCCTGACAGCGGCACCTTTGAGTGTGGCGAGACGGTTAAGCTCTCTTACGTCGACCAGCAGCATACCGACATCGATCCTGAGAAGAGTGTCTACGAAGTGATTTCCGGTGGCACCGAACTTATGCGCATGGGCGGCCGCGACGTGAATGCGCGTGCCTACCTCAGCCGTTTCAACTTTGCAGGTGCCGACCAGGAGAAAAAGTGCGGCGTGCTTTCCGGCGGTGAACGAAACCGCTTGCAGCTTGCTTTGGCTCTCAAACAGGAAGGCAACGTGCTTTTGCTCGACGAACCTACCAACGACATCGACGTCAATACCTTGCGTGCACTGGAAGAAGGTTTGGAGCAATTTGCCGGTTGCGCTGTGGTAATCAGTCACGACCGCTGGTTCCTTGACCGCATCTGCACACACATCCTTGCTTTCGAAGGCGACGGAAAAGTGTTCTTCTTCGAAGGATCTTACTCCGACTACGAAGTGAACAAAGCCAAGCGTTTGGGCATTGATGAGCCGAAACGCATTCGCTACCGCAAACTCGAAGACTAATGCCCCGGTCTTGAAGGGAAATTGCTTCCCGTTGAAAAAGTCCGGTTTGGAATTTCACAATATGCCATTGCCCTGCAAATTTGCATAGTGGAAGTTTCAAACCGGACTTTTTGCGTTCGTTTTTCTCCTTTTGTTGACAAAACGAAGCGGATTTATGTGTTGCTTTCTCGTAATGTTATATATTTGCAGAATATCCTATCAAAAACTTACGACTATGACAGCCGCACTAAACGACTTCCTCTCGGCGTGCAATGCCATTCTATGGGGCGTGCCCATGATTGTGGTGCTCATTGGTACCCACTTGTTTCTCACCATCCGTTTGCGTTTCCCACAGCGTCATATATTCAAGGCAATCCGTCTGAGCATTTCGCGCGACAAAGGTTCGACGGGCGACGTTAGCCAGTTCTCCGCTTTGGCGACTAGTTTGGCGGGAACCATCGGTACGGGCAACATCATAGGTGTGGCCACGGCCGTTACAATGGGCGGCCCCGGCGCCGTGTTTTGGTGCTGGATGACCGGCTTCCTCGGCATCTCCACGAAATATGCCGAAGGCTTGTTGGCCATCAAATACAGAACCACGACAAAAGACGGTAAGATGCTCGGAGGCCCAATGTATGCCTTGGAGCGCGGTCTCAATTGCAAATGGTTGGGCGTAGCGTTCGCACTATGCACCGTAATGGCTTCGTTCTTTATCGGCAACATGATTCAGTGCAACTCCATCTCCATGGTGCTTTCAGAAGGCTACGACGTTTCTCCCTTCACCACGGGCGTAACGATAGCCTTGCTCACGTGTGCCGTCATCATCTTCGGCGTGAAGGGAATAGCGCGCGTGTGCGAAGGCTTGGTGCCGTTCATGGCAGTCTTCTATGTGGCAGGTTGCATTTGGCTTTTGGTGCATAATGGTGTCTTTGTGTGGCCCGCAATAAAGTTGATTTTCCATGATGCTTTTACGCCTCGTGCGGCAGGTGGCGGTTTCGTGGGGGCTTCTGTGATGCTTGCAGCGCGTTACGGCATTGCGCGCGGACTCTTCTCCAATGAATCGGGTTTGGGTTCCGCGCCAATCGTTGCGGCAGCTGCGCAAACGCGCAATTCTGTACGCCAAGCGTTGGTTTCTTCCACTTCTCCGTTTTGGGATACCGTGGTAATCTGTGCCGTTACGGGAGTAGTGCTGGTGAGTTCGGTGATGGCTGACACGAGCATAGACTCTACGGCTGGCGCCACGCTTACGAAGGTGGCTTTTGCCCAGATTCCTACAGTAGGGCCGGCGCTTCTTACTTTTGGAATAGTGACATTCGCTTTCAGCACCATTCTCGGATGGAGCTATTTGGGCGAAAAGGCACTTGAATACCTTTTCGGTAAAAATGCCCGCTATGTTTATCGCGTTTTATGGATATCTGGTACCTTCGTGGGCTCGGTGACGGCTATTGACCTGGTATGGAATTTGGGCGACTTCTTTAATGCGTTGATGGCTATTCCGAACATCATTTCTTTGTTGCTGCTTTCGGGTGTGGTGGTAAAGGAAACGCGCCATTATCTTTGGGAGAACCATTTGGACGAGGAGTAAATGTGGCATTATCGTGCTTGGTCTCTGTTTGAAAAAGCTATTTTTCAGAACGGGTCTTTGGCTAAGTCGGTTGAAATTGCCAATTTAGCGTCAGATAAGGGATTTTATACAAATCCCGCAACTTCCTTCACAAAGCGTAGCCTTTCAATTTCCTTTTGAGGCCGTTGCTCCAACTAATCTTAAGCCTTGTTAGCCGAATTGCCATGAAGCCTTATTACCACAAGAACGTAATAGAACATGCACCTTTGCTGTTGGTTCCCTTCAGTATGGGGTGCGGCATCGGTTTGTCGCGCTGTTGTTTAGGCAGCGTAAGTCCTGTGTGGCTGTTTCTTGTGGCTTTCCTTTTTAGCATCGGTTCGCTTGTAGTGGACTATCATTTTCTGGATAAGTCGATGTATGTGTTGAACAAGGACTCTTGGGGCATGAACGACAACAAGCTTCGCATACGCTTTTGGCTTGTTGCCATTTCTCCATTTTTCCTTGGGGCGGCTCTTACGCAGGCGGAGATGAAACGCATAGTGGTAGATTGGTCTGCGCAGCCTGCTACATTTTTGGTTGAGGTGGAGCACGTGAACAAAACCTACGACAATGGCTTGCAGGTAGACGCTGCCGTGTTGAAAGGGGAAAATGCGGGGAAGCGCATCCGCCTTTATTTGCAGGGACCGTCCGAAGGGAAAGTGTTGCCCGGTAATAAAATTGCCTTCCGTACACGGGTGAAGAAGCCGGACAATGCGGGCAATCCTTTTGAATTTGACTATGCTTCCTATTTGACCAACCATGGAATCAGTGGGACGGCCTTTTGTCGAACGGGAGCGTGGAAGAGGTTGAACAATGGCACGGATGGATCGCTCACTGCGCGCCTCATGGCCTTTAGGGAGCGGCTTGTAGAGAAATTTTCGTTCCATTTTGACGGGGAAAGCATGGCCGTGTTGGCGGCAATGACTTTGGGAAACAAAACGTATCTTGACAAATCAACCCGTGAACTCTTTGCCGAAACGGGCAGCAGCCATATCCTTGCACTTTCAGGCTTGCACGTCGGCATTTTGTACTCCCTTTTCAACCTAACGGTGGTGCGCCTCTGTCGGCGACGAAAACAGGTGGTGTGTGCGTCGATTTTCTTTGTGGCTTGCCTATGGGCTTTTACCGTGATGTGCGGCATGTCGCCGTCGTTGGTGCGTGCATCGTTTATGATGACCGTGGTGCAGTCTGCTTCGTGCTTTCGGCGGGATTACCACTGCATAAACAGTTTGTCTGTAGCCGCCATAGTGATGCTGGCCTTCTCTCCTCTTATGCTTTTCGACGTAAGCTTTCAACTTTCATTCGTAGCGGTTTTGTGCATCGCCCTTTATGTCGAGTACATCAAGCCGGTATGGTTTCCTGTTCTCACGAGGAAGGACAAGAGGTCGCCTTATCCCGACTATGGAATACCGCACCCTTATTATAGATTTCGTACTTGGATTTGCAAGCGCTACTACAAGACGTTCGTGGTGCAGCGTCGTGCGTTTTACAACTTTACTTGCATTTCCCTGGCAGCACAGATAGGCACGTTGCCTTTGGTTGTCTATTATTTTCACCTGATTTCGCCCTATGCCCTTTTGGCCAATTACGTGGTGATACCTTTGGCTTATTTGATATTGGGCTTTGCGTTCCTGTTTTTTCTTGTTCCGTTTGCTCAGTCGGCAATTGCCTTTTGTCTTCAACGTTGCCTGGACTTTCTCTTTTGGGCGTTGAGTTCGCTCGCTGCATTGCCCGGCGCTTCCATTGAATGGCATGCCAACGCTTTTACGCTGTTCTCTTTGGCGGTGATGGCCGTTTGTTATTTCAGACACCGGTGGTATCCCTATCGCGTGCCGGCTGCATTGTCCTTGCAGGTTGCCGTTTTTCTCGCTCTTGCCAGCGAAGCTTTTGACTGGCGCCCCATGCGCACTCCGTCGTGCGTTTGGGTGTACAACGAACCGCGCACTGCGGCCGTCCACTTCGTCTCTTCCGCACGGTCGTCTTACTTGGTGAGTTCTTTGCCGGTGGACTCTGCTTTGAACCGCCTTTCTTACGTGGAGGAGAATTATTGGAAACACAAGCACATGGAAACTCCGCAGGTTATAGGTGAGCGCTTTGCGAACAATGAGATTATGCGGCTTCACGGTCTTGTGCAGTTTGGCAAGAATCGCTTCTTGTGGCTAACTTCCAATAAGGTGAGCCGGCAACAAGGCAAGAAGCTTGCCCTTGATGTGTTGATTGTGGGTCGTGGATGTTCCTTAACGGCTCGTCAATTGGTAAATGCCTATTCAGCCCGTTATGTGGTGCTTGATTCCAGTTTGCCGGAGTACCGGCGTGTTTTGTTGCAGAAAGAATTCGCCGCCTTGCATAAGACCGTCCACGACGTGACAACGCAGGGAGCGTTTTGCTTTACATTAGACCGAATACCATCATGAAAAACCAATACCGTTTGCAGAAATATTTTGTATCAATCTTTGCCTTGGCATTTTCTCTCGCATTGCGGGCGCAGATGCCTCAACGGGCATTCCTTTCGTGGGACGAATTTTTGGTGGAGTATTCCGACTACCTTGAAACCGAAGAGAACGCAGATGACGATAATCTGTGGGAAGAAGAGGTGGACCGCCTTGAACAAATGGCTTCCCGTCCGTTGCAACTGAACCGTGCTTCGCGTGAGGAGCTGTTGGAGTTGCCCTTCCTTTCTGGGGCACAGGTGGACTCGCTGCTTTCTTACCGTTCGGCGAAGCATGGCTTCTTGGCATTGGGAGAACTGCAACTGGTGCGGGGAATGGACTACTTTCCACGGCGTTGGCTGACGCTTTTCGTGCGTTGCGATTCGGCTTTGGTTGAAGAGCGCGCATGGTCGCGTCCGCGCACATTGAAAGAACGGCTTAATGCGGGAAGACACGAGGTGGCTACGCTGGCGGAAGTACCATTTTACCAAAGAGAGGGTTACAAAACTCCCGAAACACCTACCGCCAATAACTATTTTACTGGAAACTCGTTGCGGCATCTGATACGATATCGCTTTGCCCAAAAGAAAGAGCTCATGTGGGGCGTGACTTTTGAAAAGGATGCCGGGGAACCCGTAGGAAAACGCGGCTTTTATCCGTACGACTACATTTCGGGCTATGTGTATGCAAAGCCGAAGGGGCGGAACTGGTGCATCGTTCTTGGCGACTATGAGGTGCGAAAGGGTAGGGGACTGCTCTTCGGACGTGCCGTGTTTGGCGGTGCGCAGCAGTTCTATACGGCACAACGCTATGCCGGACTGACCTTTCGGCCGCACACGTCGGTTGCAGAGAGCGGATTCTTCCGCGGAGCCGCGGCGCAATGGAATGTGAACGGCTTTACGCTTTCTGCGTTTGCTTCGGCAAGAAAACTGGACGGACGTATGGAGAACGACACCGTGCGCACGATTCTTACCACCGGTCTGCACCGAACGGTCAACGAAGTGCTGCGCCGCCGCAACGTGCTTTGCCTTACTGGTGGTTTGGGAGTAGAGTGGCAAAAGAAATGGTTTGCTTGCGGAGTGTCGGCCTATGCGGCGCATTACAATCATACGGTTTGGCCGGAAGAGCGCTTCTACAACAAGTATTACTTCCGTGGCACGTATGCCGGTGGTCTGTCGGGAACTTATTCTTACAAACGCAAACTTTTCAGCGTGCAAGGTGAGGTGGCTTTTGACAAAGATGGACATTTTGCCACGGAACACGTTGTGGGGTTGTCGCGCTACGGGAAATGGACCGCCAATCTCCAGGTTCGCCATTACGATGCACGCTACGTGAGCGTTTACGGCAATGCTTTGCAGCAGGCTTCCCGTGTGTCTAACGAAGAAGGCGTTTTGCTTGGCGGTACATATCGGTTTTCACGGCAAACGGAACTGGCAGCGAGCATTGATGCGTTTCAATTTATGAAACCGACTTACACAAGCGTCTTGCCTCATGCCAAGGGCGTTGAACTGAATGTGCGCGGAAGTCATGCGCTAAAGTCGGGCACGCTTTTGCAACTCCGTTATAAAATGAAGACGCGGCAACGTACCGTCACGGGTTATCAACTTTTGGAATACAGAACCGTGCAGCGCCTTGTGGCTATGGCAAGTTTTGTCAAAGGAAATGTGGACTGCAATGTGACGCTTGCAGGAACGTCGTCTGCCCGGCAGACCGGACGGCATGATTGGGGAGGTTTGGGGGCTGCCCGAATTTCGTGGCAATGTTCGAAGACGATACGTTTTCGTACATTGGCAGCATTGTTCTTTACGTCGGACTATGCGAGTGCCGTATACTTGCAGGAACCTCAACTCTTGCAGAGTGTGCGGGCGCAAGCATTTTTCAATCATGGCGCGCACGCGACAGTGGCTGCCGACTTCAAACTTTGTAAATGGTTGGAATGGGGCATTCGCTTGTCGTCGACACGCTATTTCAACGTGGACGAGCAGTCGACGGGCGTAATGGCTATTTCCTCTCCCTGGAAAAACGATGCAGGTGTGTTGCTGCGTGTGCGTTTTTAGGGTAAAGACGAATTTATATAAAAGCAAAGAGAGAAATATACTATGTATATTCCTCTCTTTGTGACTCCTATAGGATTCAAACCTATAACCTTCTGATCCGTAGTCAGATGCTCTA
>CAVJJO010000012.1:0-39003 GCA_963649665.1 Bacteroidaceae bacterium
GCTTGCCCTGGGCTAGGCGCAGGTTGGGCTTTCAGCCCGTAGTTGATGAATGCGTAGCATGAGCGGATAATATTTATCATCGGAATGCAGACGGAACTCAGACAGAAATTCTCCGTGTAAGTTCCGCGGAGAATCTCCGTAAGGCCGCCCTCTTCAGTCAAGACGGGAGTCTTGACCTCCATGCGCTTCGCCCAAAGGCGCAGCCACGCAAAGCCTCCGTGAGGCCTTCGCACCATCTTCCTAAACCAGACGCTTGAATGTATTTACAGTTTCACCTTAAGGCTTGCTTTCGTGAGGTAAACGATAAGCAGGATGTAGGCGAGGAGCGAAACGTACTGGGCATAGGGCGTGTTGAGGTAGTCGGCAGAAGCGAAGTTGAGTCCGCCAAACTGCATGCCCGCACTTACCACACCCATCAGAGCACCGCCGGCAATGAATCCGGAGGCAAGGAGTGTACCCTTCTCGTTGCGTGCCTGGTTGAGTGCATTGTCGGTGGAGCGGCTGTTCACGTACCAGTTAATCAAACCGCCAACGATGAGCGGAAGGTTGAGCTGGAGCGGGATGAACATGCCGAGGGCGAAGGCCAGGGCCGACACGCCGCAGAACGTGAGCACGATGGAAATGACGGCGCCGATGCCATAGAGCAACCAAGGTGCGCCCTGTCCGCTCATGAGCGGTTCGATGACGGCTGCCATGGCGCGTGCCTGGGGAGCGGCCATCACGTCGCTGTTGTCGGGAGTGAAGCCGTAGGCCTTGTTGAGAATCATGATGACTCCGCCTACTGTAGCTGCCGAAACGAGTATGCCGATGAACTTGAAGGTTTGCTGCTTCTGCGGGGTGGAACCGAGCCAGTAGCCAATCTTGAGGTCGGTGATGAATGCACCGGCTGAAGAAAGTGCCGTGCAGACCACGCCGCCCATGATGAGCGCAGCCACCATGCCGCCCGTACCCTTAAGGCCTACGCATACCATGATGATGGAAGAGAGAATGAGGGTCATGAGGGTCATGCCGCTCACGGGGTTGGAACCAACGATGGCAATGGCGTTGGCAGCCACCGTGGTGAAGAGGAAGGCTATGACGGCCACAATGATGATGCCTACGATGGTGAAGAGCCAGTTGCCGTCCATCACGTCGAAATAGAAGAAAAGGGTGGTGACGATGATGGTGAGGAGCGAACCGAAGGCAATGATTTTCATGGAAAGATCCTTCTGCGTACGCACTTCGGCGGATGACTGCTGACCTTTCTTGAAGATTTGGCCTACGAGGCTGAATGCACTGCGGATCACTCCCCAGGAACGTATCACACCGATGATGCCGGCCATGGCAATGCCGCCGATGCCGATGCTCTTGGCATAGCCGAAGAGCTCTTCTGCGCTTGCAGAACCGGCGAGCACGGCGGGAGCGCCGTTGGCAGCAATGTTGAGGTCGGGCCAGATGAGTGCGATGCCGGGAACGATTACCCACCATACGGCTACCGAACCGAAGCAGATGATAGCGGCGTACTTGAGGCCTACAATGTAGCCCATACCCAGCAGTGCGGCGCTGGTGTTGATGCTGAACACGAGTTTCGTTTTGTCGGCCAGCGTCACACCGAGTTCGCAGCAGCGCGAGGTGAAGTTTTCGCTCCATGCGCCGAACGTGGCAACGGCAAAGTCGTAGAGACCGCCTATGATGCCTGCCACGAGGAGGGGCTTGGCCTGGCTGCCGCTCTTTTCGCCGGAGAGAAGCACCTGCGTGGAGGCGGTGGCTTCAGGGAAGGGATATTTTCCGTGCATGTCCTTCACGAAGTACTTGCGGAAGGGAATGAGGAAAAGTATGCCGAGCACGCCGCCGAGGAGCGAACTGAGGAACACTTGAAGGAAGTTGACCTCTATTTCGGGGAACTTGTATTGCAGGATGTAAAGCGCGGGGAGGGTGAAGATGGCACCTGCCACAATCATGCCCGAGCAGGCACCGATGCTTTGGATGATGACGTTCTCGCCGAGCGGGTCCTTGCGATGGGTGGCACCGCTCACGCCTACGGCAATAATGGTGATGGGGATGGCGGCTTCAAACACCTGTCCCACCTTGAGGCCGAGGTAGGCTGTGGCGGCAGAGAAGATGACGGCCATAAGTATGCCCCATGTGATGCTCCAGGCAGATACTTCGCGGTATTGCCGGTTGGGCTTCATGAGGGGTTCGTATTCTTCGCCCTCTTTGAGCGGACGGAACGCGTTGTCGGGCAACGAAGCTCCGCTTGTGGCTTGCTTTTCAGTGTCGTTGTTCATAATGGAATGAATGTAAAGGGGTGAAAGGATGGGGTTACCACACGTCTACGCGCTGCTTCTTGGGAACGAAGAGTTTGTCCTTGGAAGTGATGCCGAAGGCTTTGTACCATGCATCGATGTGGGGCAGGGCAGCATTGACACGGAGGCGCTGGGGAGAGTGGGGGTCGGTCTTGGCAAGGTTGCGGAGCGCTTCGTCGCGAGCGTTGCCAGCCCAAATGAGTCCGTAGCTGAGGAAGAAACGCTGCTCGGGGGTGAAACCGTCCTTTGTGGAGAGCGGATTCTTCTTCATGGCATTCTGGAGGGCAAGGTACGACACGTTGAGACCGCCGTGGTCGGCAATGTTCTCGCCGAGCGTGAGGGCACCGTTGCAGTTGACTCCGGGGATTACTTCCTGTTTGTCGAAGAAGTCCTTCATCACCTTCGTGCGCTTCTGGAAGTTGGCCTTGTCGGCATCGGTCCACCAGTTGCGCAGGTTGCCGTCCTTGTCGT
Source organism: Bacteroidaceae bacterium (assembly GCA_963649665.1). Taxonomy (GTDB): domain Bacteria; phylum Bacteroidota; class Bacteroidia; order Bacteroidales; family Bacteroidaceae; genus Alloprevotella. The sequence goes on from CAVJJO010000012.1 coordinate 2,757, forward strand.
AATTGGCGCCCTGGTCGTCGAATCCGTGCGTCATCTCGTGACCGATAACCACGCCGATAGCGCCGTAGTTGCAAGCGTCGTCGGCTTCGGGGTTAAAGAAGGGCGGTTGGAGAATGCCGGCGGGGAAACAGATTTCGTTGGTCGTGGGGTTGTAGTAGGCGTTGATGGTCTGCGGAGTCATGAGCCATTCGTTGCGGTTGACCTGCTTGTTGACGTGCTTCTTCGTGTAATCGTCGCTGAGGAAGATGCTGGCACGCGTGAGGTTTTCGTAGTAGGAAAGGCTGTCGTCTATTTCAAGGCCCGTGTAGTCCATCCATTCGTCGGGGTAGCCGATTTTCACATAGAAGGAGGCCAGTTTCTCGTGGGCTTTCTGCTTCGTTTCTTCGCTCATCCATGCTTGCTGGTCAATGCGCTGTCCGAGGGCTACTTGGAGGTTCTTCACCAGTTCAATCATGCGTTTCTTTGAACTTTCGGGGAAGTATTTCTCCACATACATACGTCCTACGGCCATGCCGAGTACGCTCTGCACGGCGCTCACGGCGCGCTTCCAACGGGGGCGGTCCTGTTCGGCACCGTCCATCACGTGGCTGTAGAAGTTGAAGCTTTCCGTGCGGAAACGGTCGCTGAGCGAATTGGCGGCATCGTCGACCACCTTGAAGTAGAGGTAGGCCTTGAGGTCGTCAAGCGGACTTTCGGCGAGCACTTTCTCTACGGCCTTGATGGCTTCGGGCTGCTGCACGGAGATTGAGTCGAATGCGGGTATCTTGTTGAGGAAGAACACGGTGCTCCAGTCAATGCCGGGATAGTCCATAAGAAGTTGGCGGTACGACATTTTGTGGTAGTTGGCGGCATCGTCGCGGAGCTTCACCACGTCGTAAGAGGCGGTGGCAAGTTTCGTTTCAATGTCGAGCACGGCCTTCATGCTCTTTTCTGCCTGTTCGGGAGTCTGTCCCGTCATGGTGAAGAGTTTTGCCACGTAGCCCTTGTAGGCTTCGCGTATCTTCACCGTAGCTTCGTCGGTGGCAAGGTAGTAGTCGCGGTCGCCCATGGATATGCCGCCTTGACTCACTTGCATGAGGTTCCATTTCGCGTCCTTCACGTCGGCGTAGCATCCGATGTGGAAGAAGTTGCTCACGCTGCGCGCATTGAGGCTTGCCATTTCAAACTGTACGGCTTTGCGCGAGTCGAGAGCCTGGATTTCGTTGAGGAGAGCCTGGATGGGCGCATAGTCTTCCTTGTTGCGGCGCGTGCTGTCCATGGCAAGGCGGTAGAGCGAACCTATCTTCTGTCCCAAAGAACCTTTGGGCTGCTCGGTGTGGGCGAAGTTTTCGATGAGTTCGCGAATCTGCTTCGCATTTTGTTCGCCAAGTTCGTTGAACTGTCCGTAGCGGGCGTACTCTGCGGTGAGGGGATGGGCTTCGTTCCATCCGCCCGCGGAATAGTTGAAGAAGTCAGTGCCGGGTTTGACGTTGGGCTTCATGTTGGCTTTGTCGATGCCCGACGATAGTTCCTGCTGGGCAAAAGCCGAAGTGGCGGCAAGTGCCAAGATGGGGAGAAGTTTTTTTACTGTCATATAGATGTGTGTTTGTTTCTCAGATTAAAGGGTGGTTCTATAAATTAGCTTTGTCAGATTTCGGTGCTATTTTTCGTCCCTTTTGTTTGTGAACGAAGGAGCATAGCGGGCTATGCGACTGAGCGAACAGACAAAAGGGGCGGAAAAGAGCCCGAAAGATGACAAAACGCCACGTGAGCGAATTTGCATATCGAACGGTGGTAATTTATAGAACCACCCTAAATGGTGATAAATGCATTCAACTCTCGAGAGCTTCCATTGCGGTTTCCCATTCTTCTTCGGCGCTTTTGAGCTGTGCCTGGAGCTGGGCATATTCTTCAAAGAGTTGGGCGTCCTGAGCACCTTCGGGTGTGGCAAGACGGCTTTCAAGAGCCGATTTCTCACTTTCGAGTTTTGCTACGCGCGCTTCGCACTGCTCCACAAGCTTTTCCGCTTTGCGCCGTTGCTTGGCTTGCTCTTTCCGTTCTTCGTAAGAGAGTTTTCCCTCGGAGGGAGTATCGTCGCTTGCTTTGCTTTGCGGACCGCTTGCCGATGTGCCGGAAGAGAGGCGTGTGCTTTGAAGGGCGTCGAGCGACTCTATTTCTTTCTTCTTCAGGAAGTCGTAGATGCCGCCAATGTGTTCGCGCACAAGTCCGCCGCCAAATTCGTAGACCTTCGTGACGAGGCCGTCGAGGAAGTCGCGGTCGTGGCTTACCACGATGACGGTGCCGTCGAAAGCTAGGATGGCTTCCTTGAGCACGTCTTTGGTGCGCATGTCGAGGTGGTTCGTGGGTTCGTCGAGAATGAGCAGGTTGACGGGTTCAAGCAACAGCTTTATCATGGCCAGGCGCGAACGTTCGCCGCCGGAGAGCACTTTCACTTTCTTGTCGGAGGCTTCTCCGCCAAACATGAAGGCACCGAGAATGTCGCGTATCTTAAGACGGATGTCGCCTTTTGCCACACGGTCGATGGTGTCGAACACGGTGAGTTCGCCGTCGAGCATCTGCGCCTGGTTTTGGGCGTAGTAGCCAATCTGCACGTTGTGTCCCACCTTGAGGTGTCCCGTGTAGTCTATCTCGCTCATGATGCATTTCACGAGGGTGGACTTTCCTTCGCCGTTCTTCCCGACGAAGGCTACCTTTTCGCCACGCTTGATGGTGAGGTTCACGTCGTGGAACACGCAATGCGTTCCGTAGTCCTTGCGGAGGTCTTCGCAGATGACAGGATAGTCGCCTGAGCGCATGCAGGGGGGAAACTTCAGGTGGAGCGAGGAGTTGTCCACCTCATCTACTTCTATAGGTACAATTTTCTCAAGTTGCTTGATGCGGCTTTGCACCTGTACGGCCTTGGTAGGCTTGTAGCGGAAACGCTCTATGAAGTCCTTGATGTCGGCAATCTCCTTCTGCTGGTTTTCATAGGCGCGCAACTGCTGTTCGCGGCGCTCAGCGCGAAGGTTGACGTATTCGTTGTACTTCACCTTATAGTCTGTGATGCGTCCGCAGGAAATTTCCATCGTGCGGTTCGTCACGTTGTTGATGAACGCCCGGTCGTGGCTGACGAGCACCACGGCACTGCCCGAGCGGGAGAGAAACTGTTCAAGCCAGCGTATGCTTTCGATGTCGAGGTGGTTGGTAGGTTCGTCAAGCAGAAGTATGTCGGGCTGGCGGAGCAGGAGTTTGGCTAGCTCTATGCGCATGCGCCATCCGCCGGAAAACTCTTTTGTGGGGCGATTGAAGTCTGCCGTAGCGAAACCGAGTCCCTGAAGCGTTTTCTCAAGTTGCGCATGGTAGTTCATTCCGCCCATCATCTGGAAACGCTCGCTTTCGTGAGTGAACTGTTCCACGAGAGCCATGTAGTCGGCACTTTCGTAGTCGGTGCGTTCTGCAAGTTGGTTGTTGAGCTTTTCTATGCGTTCCTGCATTTCGCTGATGTGCTCAAAGGCTTTTTCGGCTTCCTCCATCACGGTGTGTTCGTCGCTGAGTACCATCACCTGAGGTAGATAGCCGATGGTGCAGTCGTTCTGTACGGACACCACGCCGGTGGTAGGGCGTTGCTCGCCAGAGAGAATCTTGAGGAGGGTGGATTTGCCTGCGCCGTTCTTTCCGACGAGCGCCACGCGGTCTTTCTTGTTGATAACAAAGGACACGTCCGTGAAGAGCGGGCGTGTACCGAATTCTATAGATAAATGTTCGACAGACAGCATAAAAAGTCCGGTTTACAAGAAAATGGTCGGTCATGGGGATGGACTTTCCCCAAAACACCATTGGCAAAAGAGTGAATATGTTTGGTGTGGCTCTATAAACGGCAGCAGCGAAAGGTCGTGGAACTGAAGTGCCGGATAGGGTAGGGAACGGAGTGTTGGCCTTTCTGGGTGTAAATCTTAAAACCAGCGCTTGGTTATAGAACCAAATTTAAGTTTCGGATTTACGCTTCATGCCGCTTGTGGGCGGCGCCAAGACGTAAATCCGAAACTCATGTCAGTATGTCTTTGTGCTCTTTTTAGTAGCTACGGGCAATGATGACCTTGCAGGTGGCAGGCTTGCCGCTCACCATGTCCGTGCCGGGGTTGGACTGGTCTACGCCGAAAGGTACGCAACGTACGGTGGCCTGCGTTTCGGCCTTGATGCGTGCTTCGGTTTCGGCAGTGCCGTCCCAAGGACAGAGATAGAAACCGCCGTCCTTGATGCGCTCCTTGAACTCTTCGTAGTCGTTGCACTCGAAGGTGTTCTCGTCGAGCATTTTCTTGGCTTTGTTGAAGATGTTCGTCTGAATTTCCTCAAGGAGGTCTTTCACGTGTGCTTCAATGCCCTCGATGGGGAGCGTTTCCTTCTCGAGCGTGTCGCGGCGCATGAGTTCGATGGTTCCGTTTTCAAGGTCTTTCGGACCGAGCACGAGACGTACGGGCACACCCTTGAGTTCGTAGTCGGCGAACTTGAAGCCGGGACGCTTGTTGTCGGCATTGTCGTACTTCACGCGCACGCCCATGCTGCGGAGCTGCTTGGCAATGGCATTGCACTTCGTGTTGAGCGCGTCGAGTTCGGCATCGCCTTTATAAATAGGTATGATGACCACCTGAATGGGAGCCAAATGGGGAGGGAGCACAAGGCCGTTGTCGTCGGAGTGGGTCATGATGAGGGCGCCCATCAAGCGAGTGCTGACACCCCACGACGTAGCCCAAGCGTATTGGGGCTTGTTGTCCTTGTCAACAAACTGAACGTTGAAAGCCTTACCGAAGTTCTGGCCGAGGAAATGGCTCGTGCCGCTTTGGAGAGCTTTGCCGTCCTGCATCATGGCTTCGATGGTGTAAGTGTCGAGTGCACCGGCAAAACGCTCTGTTTCGCTCTTCACGCCGCGAACCACGGGCACAGCCATCACTTCTTCAGCGAAGTCGGCATAGACATGGAGCATCTGCTGGGCGCGTGCCTCGGCTTCCTCGCGGGTAGCATGAGCCGTATGGCCTTCCTGCCAGAGAAATTCCGAAGTGCGGAGGAAGATGCGGGTACGCATTTCCCAGCGCATCACGTTGCACCACTGGTTGCAGAGGAGGGGCAGATCGCGCCAAGAGTGTATCCACTTGCGGTAAGTGTTCCAGATGGTCGTTTCGGAAGTGGGGCGTATGATGAGTTCCTCTTCAAGCTTGGCTGCGGGGTCAACTACCACACCGTCGCCGTCGGGGTTTGACTTGAGACGGTAGTGGGTGACAACGGCACATTCCTTGGCAAATCCCTCCACGTGGTCGGCTTCCTTGGAGAGGAAACTCTTCGGGATGAGCATGGGGAAATATACGTTTTGTACGCCGGTTTCCTTGAAACGTTCGTCAAGCGACTGCTGTATCTTCTCCCAGATGGCATAGCCATAGGGTTTGATTACCATACATCCGCGCACGTCACTCTGTTCGGCCAAGTCGGCCTTTACTACCAGTTCGTTGTACCAACGCGAGTAATCTTCGCTGCGCTTGGTCAGGTTCTTGAGTTCTTTTGCCATTGTTGTGTGTAATGTCTGAAAAGGCCATGGCGAAAAGGAACAATTCGTATAATGTTATCTCCTCTTCGCCGCGATTGTTTGCCTTTTTGCTTAAAACGTGCATCCGTTGCTGCAATTATGTATCCTTGTTGCCGTTGTAATTAAAGACACACGTTAAGCGTGCAATAAAGTTGTTTTGGACGCAAAAATACAAAAATAATGTCTGAATGTCCGTTCTGCATGGCGCTTTTTGTAACTTTGCCGAGCAAACGACGCTCATTTTATAGAGAATGCATATACGCGTGGACTTCTCGTCTATGGCGTGTGGAACAACAAGAAATTTGTCAAACTAATAAATAATAAGAAGAACATGAAGAATTCAAAGTTCGCTGTCTGCGCATTGTCAGCAGCGTTGCTTCTCAGCAGCTGCAACATGTCTAACACAGCCAAGGGCGGCCTCATCGGCGGTACAAGCGGCGGTGCACTCGGTGCACTCGTTGGTCAGCTCATCGGTCATGGTAAGGGCGCTGCCATCGGTGCAGCTGTAGGTGCAGCAGTGGGTTCCGGCGCAGGTATCCTCATCGGCAACAAGATGGACAAGGCCAAGAAGGCTGCCGAACTTGCCAATGCAAAAGCTGAAGTGCTTGAAGACGCTAATGGTACGCAGTACGTGAAGGCTACCTTCGACAGCGGTTTGCTCTTCACCACCGGTAACTCTACGCTTAGCGCAGCTGCACAGGCCGACATCAACAAGTTCATCACCAACTTGAAGGCAGAAGACACTACCTACGAAATGGCCATTGCCGGTTTCACCGACAATCAGGGTTGGAAAAACTGCACCACCGAGCAGAGCCAGGCTAAGAACGTTACGCTTTCACAGCAGCGTGCAGATGCCGTAAAGTCTCAGATTATCAGTGCCGGTTATCCCTCAGCCCGTCTCGTGTCTGTAAAGGGTTATGGCGAAGAGAACCCCGTTGCTTCCAACTCAACTGCTGACGGCCAGAAGCAGAACCGTCGCGTGGAAGTATACATTCTCCCCAGCAAGGACATGATTTCTGCTGCTAACGAGCAGAGCAAGTAATCAACTCTCTTAAGCTTTAACGCAGACATCTTTATAGGTGTACGTTTTAAGCAAATCCCTGCCCCAACCCTTGTGTAAGCAAGTGTTCGGGCAGGGATTTTTCCGTTTTAAGCGAAGTACGCAGGCACAATGTATACACACCTATCGAAAGAGATACGAAATGAAAATGTGGCTTTGTGCCCAATATTTTTGCGAAACGAGTGCGAGATTCGGATAACATTGTGTAAGTTCGCAATAAATTAGCAAAAATGTAGCCATGACAATTGAAGCTTTGAATGAAAGACGTCTGCCCGTAGGCATCCAGTCCTTTAACACCATCAGGAAGGAAGGGTATTTGTATGTTGACAAGACCGACTTGATATGGCAACTTGTCAACAAGGGAAAGATGTTCAATTACCTGAGCCGTCCGCGCCGCTTCGGCAAGTCAGTGCTCATTGATACCTTACAAGCTTATTTTGAAGGGAAGAAAGAACTCTTCGAAGGGCTCCGCATCATGGACTTGGAAAAGAACTGGATTTGCCGTCCCGTTATCCGGCTGGACATGAGTCGTGGCGGAGCCAATGCCGAGACATTGCGCTCCTATCTGAACATCCGCTTTCGCCAATACGAACAACAGTACGGCATCACTCCTGAGGCTACCGCCCAACTTGCCGACCGTTTCGACGGCATCATCACGTCTGCCTATGAAAAGACAGGCCAACAGGTAGCCATTCTCATCGACGAATATGATGCACCATTACAACACTCTTGGAAGACTCCAGAGCACGATAGATGCACAGAAGTGTACCGAGAGGTGTTTGCCATTCTGAAGGCAGACGACGAATACGAGAAGTTTGTCTTCATCACTGGCATCACCAAGTTTACGCAGATATCCCTCTTCTCCGTTCTCAACAATCTCAGCAACATCAGTTTTGACGCTCCGTACGCAGCCCTCTGCGGCATTACCAAGCAAGAGATTACCGACAACTTTATGCCGGAAATTGAGGCTATGGGTGAAGCGAATGGATGGACGGTGGAGGAAACGATAGAACAATTGAAGGCCAACTACGACGGCTATCATTTCAGTCGTGGCAATATGGTGGATGTGTTCAACCCGTTCAGCCTTATCAATGCGCTGGCAGACGGAGAAATCAGAAATTATTGGGCTTCGTCGGGTGCTACCTCTATGTTGCCGAAGTTTGTGGAAGACATGGAGATTCGTCTGCAAGACTTCGACCATTGTGCCATGGTGGGAAGAATCGTCGAGACATCGGATGTGACGGGAGGTGGACCGGAATTGTTCCTCTACCAGTCGGGCTATCTCACCATAAAGAGATATGCGAATGGTGTATATTTCCTTGGAATTCCGAACCAGGAAGTTCGTCAAGCACTCAACGAGATGGTATTGCCGGCACTCTCTATGCGCAAGAGCAACGACTTGCAGTCCGTGCAGGGTTACCTTGCCTATTATCTCAGCATAGGCAACCTCCTTGAAGCAAAGAAATGTCTGAAAGCACTTGTTGCCGACGTTCCATACAGCAACAAGAAACTCGCCTCAATGGATATGGAGGAGCGCTACCGCCTGATAATAAGCACCATCTTCAGTGCCATCGGATGTCGTGTGGAGGTGGAGCGAATGCTTTCGACGGGTAGAATAGACATGGTGGTGGAGATATATGGTTACGTTTACGTCATGGAGTTGAAACTCTCCAAGAGCGGCGGCTTGGCTGCTGCGGAGAAACAAATCCTAGAGAACCGTTACACCGAACCCTTCAAGGCAGACAAACGTAAAGTTGTTGCCCTTGCCGTAGAGTTAGACGACATGGGCAAGGGACTTATTGATTGGAAGCAAGTGGGTGAGTAATGAATAAAAAACGGGGGTAATGTCTTTGTTTCAGAAGGCTTTGCTCTAAGCGTATGTCCACCCATCAAACGCTATTCCGAAAAACGCACGTATATGCGATGCCTAATGAATGTACGTGCGATTCCTAATGAACGTACATGCGATTCCTGATGAACGTACGTGCGTTTTCTGATGAGGTATAGCCTCGTTGATTTTTAATCTATATTATCGTACCTTCAAGATGCTTTCGTAAATGTAGAGAATCAGGCTTTTTTGAGACGGTGGTGAATGGTACGTTTCGAAACTCCATATAGCGAGGTCGGATCGTTAATCGTCAGGTTCTTTTTTCAAAACGTTACAGCTATGCACGGCTTCTCTTCATTTATCGCTTTTCAGAAATCCTTTGCAGCACTTGCGTCATGCAGTGTGCGGCACCATAGCCTTTGATGAGATTGTCGAGCGGCACCCATTCCACTTTTACATCGTGCTTCGTTAACTCTGTAGCCAATTGCTCCGACTGTCCGCCCACCATCATGATGTGGCGCGGTGCGATGGTCAGGTAGTTGTTGGCGTAATGCATTTCGTCGGCTTCGTCAATGGGGATAATGTGAAAACCGCATTGAAGTAGAAAGTCTTTGAACGATATGTTACCCGACGATAGATGGTACTCCTTGGTTCCGGGTTTGCGGGCATATACGTCGGCCGTCACATATTCCGGTTGCTCGGGTTGGGCATTGAACCGGCTTGCGACCATCGTGCACAAGTCTTTGTCGATGATGTTGAAATAGGTGTCTAGGTGCATCTGCATTTGCCATAGCTTGTGGTCGCGGACTACCACTATGGTGTCGTGTCCGAACGCGTCGGCTTTCATTATTTGCCGTATGGCTTCCATGTTGGTCCGCATTCCGCAGCCGATGAGCGAGATTGTTCCGGCAGGGATGTAGTCGCCGCCTTCAAGACGCCCGTCACCGCTTATTTCGAGAATGGGGCTTAGTCCGAGGTGGGCGTAGCATGTGCTTATCACACTTGTTTCCGCGCTTCTCTGCGACGAGTTCATCTTGCAAATGATGTGTCCGCGAGGTGTGGTGATGCTTTGGTCGCGCGTGAAATAGAGATTCATGAGCGTATGTTGCACATAGTCGGCTTCTACGCCGGTGTTGTTGTCCACGCTTCGGAGTTTAACTTCGGGGCGCATGAGTATGCAGCGAATAAGGTCCTTTCTGCTCATTTGCTGCACGATGGAGCTTTTGTACGCTTGCCCGTATGATGTAGTGTCAGCAGCATTCAACGCATTGACGTTGTAGATGAGCGATTGCTCGGCTAAACTTTGGAGGGTGTCTTTTCCTACGTCGTTTAGGATGTCTTCCACCGAGAATACTTTAATGCCGTTCGCTTGCAGCATACGCATATAATTTTTGTGCTCTTTGGCTGCAGCATCCACGTCAAAATAATATTCGAAAAGTCCCGCTCTGGGGTGGATGGCGCCATTGAAGAGTTCTTCGCCTGGTGTGTGCATGAGAATGGCGGTAGCCTTGTCCCATTCCGTTGTCGGTAAATGCGAAGAAGTTTGAGCGTTTGTCACGTGGGTAAAAAACAGTGACAAGATAAATAGCGAAATGCTTCTGATGTTCATAGGTACGCTTGTTGTTTAGGTTTGGGCAAATGTAACAAATAAAAGCGAATCTATAACCATGTTACTTGTAAACGTAACGCAGCACGCAAAAGATTTTTGGAACCTTTGCGTGCTGCGTATGATTTATATGTCTACGAAATTATGCCTTGGAAGCGTTGAGGAAGTTGTCGATGTCTTCTGCGGCTTTGCGTCCTGAGGCAATGCAACGTACCACGAGGCTTGCTCCAGTGGCGGCGTCGCCGGCGAGGAACACGTTGTTGGCAAACTTCGGGTGCTCGGGGCGTAGGAAGCCCATGGCCAGAAGCACAAGGTCGGCTTTGATGGTTTCTTTCTTTCCCGTGGGGCACATGATGGGGCGGCCGCCTTCGGGGTTGGGTTTCCATTCCACCTCTTCCACTTCCACGCCCGTTACATGACCGGCTTTGTTGACGATAAACTTGTTTGACGTCAAGCACCAGCGGCGTTCGCAACCTTCCTCGTGACTTGAACTGGTCTTGAGCACGATGGGCCATTGCGGCCAGGGCGTGTTGGGGTTATGCCCTACGGGGGGCTTCGGCATGATTTCTATTTGGGTGACACTTTCGGCTCCCTGTCGGTTGCTTGTGCCTATGCAGTCGCTGCCCGTGTCGCCGCCGCCGATAACGAGCACCTTCTTGCCTTTGGCGGTGATACGTTCTTTGTCGTCGAAGGTTTGTCCGGCGAGCACACGGTTTTGCTGACTGAGCAACTCTAGCGCGAAGTGGATGCCTTTGGCGTCGCGTCCGGGAATGTTGAGGTCGCGTGCCGTGGGTGTTCCGGTGCAGATGCAGTAAGCGTCAAAACCTTCAGGAAGGGCATTGGGGTCTATCTCGCTGTTGACTTTAAACTTCACGCCTTCAGCTTCCATTACTTTCACTCGGCGGTCTATCACGGACTTTTGGAGCTTGAAGTTGGGGATGCCGAATCGCAGAAGACCACCTACGTATTCGTTTTTCTCAAAAACCGTCACGTCGTAGCCGCGGTGGTTGAGCTGGTTGGCCGCAGCAAGTCCGGCAGGGCCAGAACCTATTACGGCAACGCTCTTGCCGTTGCGTGTGAAAGTCTGCGGTTGCACGTAGCCTTCCTGGAAAGCCATTTCAATGATGGAGCACTCGTCTTCACGAATGGTTACGGGTTGGTCAAGCGTAAGTTTGAGCGTGCAGCTCTTTTCGCAGAGTGCGGGGCAGATACGTCCCGTGAATTCGGGAAAGTCGTTGGTCGCTACAAGTATTTCGTATGCCTCGCGCCATTTACCGCGGTAGATGGCGTCCTGGAATTCCGGTTGTCTGTTGCCGAGCGGGCAAGCCCAGTGGCAGAAGGGCACGCCGCAGTCCATGCAACGTGAAGCCTGTCGGCGGCGGTCGCTGACGTTGAGCGTCTGTTCTACTTCTCCGAAGTCAGCAATGCGTTCGTGAACCGGACGGTATCCGGCTTCCTGACGCGGTATGGTAAGAAAAGCTTTGGGATCTCCCATGATTCTTCTTTATGTGTGTTGAGGGTGGCGCTTTAGGGAACGCCACCGCTAAAGTTCGAAATGAAGGTTTAGTAGTCGCGTTGCACTTCGGCAATCTTTTGCTGGAGTTTGCGCATTTGCTCTTCTGCGAGCACACGCTTGTATTCAATGGGCGTTACCTGAATGAACTCTTCAAGGTAGCGGCTCCAGTTGTCGAGCATGGTGCGTGCGAGTTGCGAACCCGTGTAGAGGTAATGCTGGCGAATGAGTTCGTGGAGTTCCTTTCTGGAAGCGGAGTCTTCGAGAAGGGTGAGTTCCACCATCTCCATGTTGCAGAAGTAGTCGAAGTTGTGGTTCTTGTCCCAAACGTAAGCCACGCCGCCACTCATACCGGCAGCGAAGTTACGGCCTGTGGCGCCGAGTACTACCACGCGTCCGCCTGTCATGTATTCGCAGCAGTGGTCGCCCACGCCTTCCACTACGGCAATGGCACCTGAGTTGCGCACGGCGAAACGTTCGCCTACGGCGCCGTTGATGTACACTTCACCGCTTGTGGCACCATAGAGCAAGGTGTTGCCCGCAATGGTGTTGTCTTCCGCGTTGAAGTTGGAACGTACGGGAGGCATCACGGCAATGCGTCCGCCGCTGAGCGCTTTACCCAAGTAGTCGTTGGCTTCGCCTTCAAGTTTGAAGTTGATGCCGTGGGCGAGGAAAGCACCGAAGCTCTGTCCGGCAGAACCTTTGAACTTCACGTTGATGGTTTCTTCGGGAAGTCCGGCCTGGCCGTATTTTGTGGCTACGGCTCCCGAGAGCATGGCACCAACGGAACGGTCGGTGTTGGCGATGGCATATTCGAGCGATACCTCTTTCTGGTTGTCGATGGCCTCTTTTGCGCCTTCAATCATCATCACGTCCATTACGTGCTGAATGTCGTGCTGCTGCTCGCTCACGTTGTGGATGGCAGCCTTGTTGTCTACGCGATGGAGCAGGCGGCTGAAGTCGAGTTCCGTGGCCTTGCTTCCGGCACGGGCTTTCTTCAGTTCTATAAGTTCTGTATGGCCCACGATGTCGGAAAGGTGGCGGTAGCCCATTTCTGCGAGATATTCGCGCACCTCTTCTGCGAGGAAGCGGAAGTAGTTGACCACATATTCGTAGTGGCCACGGAAATGTTCGCGCAGTTCGGGATTTTGAGTGGCAACGCCCACGGGGCAGGTGTTGGTGTGGCACTTGCGCATCATGACGCATCCGAGCACAATGAGCACGGTGGTACCGAAGGCAAATTCTTCTGCACCGAGGAGGGCGAGGGATATGATGTCGCGTCCGGTTTTCACCTGTCCGTCGGTTTGCAAGCGAACCTGTCCGCGGAGTCCGTTGAGCACGAGCGTCTGCTGGGTTTCGGAAAGACCTATTTCGGGTGAGATGCCTGCGTAGCGCATTGAAGAAGCGGGCGATGCTCCGGTGCCGCCTTCTGCACCGGAAATGACGATGAGGTCGGCTTTGGCCTTTGCCACACCTGCGGCAATGGTGCCTACACCGCTCTCTGCCACGAGCTTCACGCTGACGGCAGCACGGGGATTGACGTTCTTGAGGTCGAAGATAAGCTGCGCAAGGTCCTCAATGGAGTAGATGTCGTGGTGGGGCGGGGGAGAGATGAGGGAAATGCCGGGAATGGAGTGACGCGTCTTGGCGATAATCTCGTTCACCTTGTAACCGGGGAGCTGTCCGCCTTCACCAGGCTTGGCACCTTGCGACACCTTAATTTGTATTTCTTCCGCATTGACGAGATATTCGGTGGTCACGCCGAAACGTCCTGAGGCAATCTGCTTCGTTTTGCTGGAGAGCGAAATGCCGTCGAAGGTTTCGTGGAAACGGTCGCTGTCTTCGCCGCCTTCACCCGTGTTGGAGCGTGCGCCGAGTTTGTTCATGGCCAGTGCAAGCGCTTCGTGGGCTTCCTTGCTGATGGCGCCGAACGACATGGCACCGGTGACGAAATGCTTCACGATGTCTTCCACGGGTTCCACCTCGTCGATGGGTATGGGGTTCTTCTTGAAGGAGAAGAAATCGCGGATGAATATGGGGCTTTCCTTGTCGTCTACGAGGTGTGTGAACTCCTTGAACTTCTTGTAGCTGCCGAGTCGCGTGGCGAGCTGGAGCGTGGAAATTGTTTCGGGGTTCCAGGCATGTTTCTCTCCGTCTTTGCGGTAAGAGAAGAGACCTTCGTAGGGGAGGAGCTTGTGCTGGTCGAGTTCGAATTCCGTGGGATGGAATCCGCGACGGTGGAATTCGGTGTAGTCGCGTGCGATTTCCTCTAGCCCAATGCCGCCGATGGTGCTTTGGGCTGTGCCGAAATAGTTCTGGAGAATCTCGTCGCCAAGGCCGATGCTTTCGAATATCTTGGCACCGCGGTAGGAACGTATGGTGCTGATGCCCATTTTGGACATCACTTTATAGAGTCCCTTGCGGATGGCCTTGATGTAGTTCTTTTCGGCAGTCTCGTAGTTCATCTGTATTTCGCCGTGCTTCACGAGATTGTCGAGGATGGCAAATGCCATGTAGGGATTTATGGCGCTTGCGCCGTAGCCGAGAAGGAGTGCGGCGTGCATCACTTCTCTTATTTCACCGCTTTCCACGATGAGTGCGGTCTCCACACGTTTCTGCACGGAGATGAGATGGTGGTGTACGGCACTTACGGCAAGCAGTGAGGGGATGGGTGCGTGTTCGTCGTCCACGCCGCGGTCGGAGAGGATGATGTAGTTCACGCCGTCGTTTACGCTCTGTTCTGCCTGCTTGCAGAGGTTTGTGAGTGCTTCCTGCATACCGGCGCGACCTTTCTTCACTTCAAAAAGCATGGGGAGCTTCACGGTGTTGAAGCCTTTGTAGCGGATGTTGCAAAGAATGTCGAGCTGGCGGTTGTTGAGCACGGGGTGGGGCAGACGCACCATCTTGCAGTGGCTCTCGCTGGGTGTGAGGATGTTCATGCCCACGGCACCGATGTATTCGGTGAGCGACATGACGAGCTCTTCGCGAATGGGGTCGATGGCAGGATTGGTTACCTGCGCAAACTGCTGGCGGAAATAGTTGAAGAGAATTTGGGGCTTGCCGGAGAGTACGGCGAGCGGAGTGTCGTTACCCATGGAAGCTATGGGTTCGCTTCCGTTGGTGCACATGGGGGTGACGGTGCGCTCGATGTCCTCGCGAGTGAAACCAAACACGAGAAGTTTCTTCTTGAAATCCTCTACGCTGTTCTCTACCTTGCGTCCGCTCTTGAGCGTGTCGAGCTCTATGCGGTTTGTGGAGAGCCACTGGCGGTAGGGCTTGGCTTTGGCAAGTTGCTCCTTGAGTTCGCCGTCGTAGAAGATTTTGCCCTCTTGTGTGTCGACGAGCAGAATCTTTCCAGGCTGAAGACGTCCCTTCTCCTTGATGTCGGATGCTTCAAACTTGATGACACCGGCTTCGGAAGCTACCACCATCATGTCATTTTTTGTGATGAGGTAGCGTGCGGGGCGCAGTCCGTTGCGGTCAAGCATACCGCCAGCATAGCGTCCGTCGCTGAAGAGAAGTGCGGCAGGGCCGTCCCAAGGCTCCATAAGAATGGAGTGGTATTCGTAGAAGGCCTTAAGGTCTTCGCTGATGGGGTTTTTGTCGTTGAAACTTTCGGGTACGAGCATTGCCATGGCGTGGGGCAGCGACATGCCGCTCATTACCATGAACTCCAATACGTTGTCGAGCGATGCGGAGTCGCTCATGTTGGGCTGTATGATAGGACGTATTTCGCGAATGTCGCCGAGCTTGTCGTTAGAGAGGACGGCTTCGCGTGCTTCCATCCAGGCGCGGTTGCCACGAATGGTGTTGATCTCGCCATTGTGGGCAAGGAGGCGGAAAGGCTGTGCGAGTCCCCATGTGGGGAAGGTGTTGGTGGAGAAACGGGAGTGAACCACAGCCAGTCCGCTAGTGAAATAAGGCTGTGTGAGGTCGGGGAAGTATTCGCGCACCTGGGTAGAGGTGAGCATGCCCTTGTAGACGATGTTCTTGGAGGAAAGGGAACAAATGTAGAAGTCCTTGTCGTGGACGAGATTCTCCACTTTCTTCCTTATTATATATAGCTTACGCTCCAGTTCGTCGGGATTGCCACCGGTGATGAATACCTGCTTGATGTCGGGTTCGGCAGCCTGTGCGTCTTTTCCGAGAATGTCGGAGTTGACGGGTACGCTGCGCACGTGCATGAGTTGGAGTCCTTCGCGTTCAACTTCTTCAAGAATGATGCGGAGGATTCCCTGTTGTGTCTTCTCGTCTTTGGGGAGGAATACGAGGCCGGTGCCGTAGCGTCCCTTCTCGGGCACAGGTATGCCTTGGAGAAGAATGAACTCGTGGGGAATTTGCAGCATGATGCCCGCTCCGTCGCCGGTCTTGTTGTCGGCGCCTTCGGCTCCGCGGTGTTTCATGTTTTCAAGAACTTTGAGGGCGGAGTCCACGAGCTCGTGGTTTTTTGTGCCGTGTATGTTGACAATCATACCCACGCCACATGCGTCGTGCTCGTTGTCTGCATTGTAAAGTCCTTGGTTAAGCCTTTGTCCTGGTTGCATAATGTCCTTGTATTGAATAGGATAGTTCGTCGGCTGCGCGTGGCGGTTTCTTCGTTCCGCGTCTGTCTGAAAGAACGCGCGCCTGGTCGGTTTTTGTTATTTGGTTGCAAATTTACTATTTTCCTTTCAATTTAATGCTCCTTGAGCTTCGTTTTTCGCAGAAAGTCAATGCGCGGTGTTTATTCTGACATTTTGCAAAGTGTAATTAGCCTTTTCTCTCTTTTTGTAAGGATAGGTGGCGTTATGGTGTAGAATGGATTGCAGATGTTTGCGGTCGGGGACTTGCGTGTATGCCATTTCGGGGTTACGTTGGGACTTTGTATTGGCGATTTGACGTTCGGTTGTGGTTGTAGTTTTGCGATGTGTGAACCTCGGAATCGTAGTGCGTTCTCTTTATGGGGTGATTTATGGAACTGTCCTATTATAATAAGGAGTTGAAGCCTTCAATTTGAAAGGTCGCTTGGATATTTTATGGAAGCGCTCCATTGTAGAATCTATGGCAGCAATGATTGTACGCTTCGCTGTGATGGCCGCATAAGGCGTGAAGTTTTGAAAGTCTCGTTTCGATACGCTGGCACCCCATTGAAGAGGGTGAAGCCATACGATAGCCTAAGTAAACTCTAGATTTTGCCCTTGCGCTATGCTCTAAAGGCTGGTTTTTTAACACTGAGAATCGCGTAGAAATCACCAAACGTACAGACGCTCGGAAATACGCGATTTTCAGAGCGCATAATTATGCATCTTATCGCTATGGGATACGTATATATTCAGAATTTGCTGCATATGGCTGCATAAAACGTCTTCTCGGAGCGAAAAATGGAGCCATTCCCGTGAAAAATCCAAGGCTTCCAGTAAAAACTCCCCTTAGGCTAGAAAATTTGGGCCTAGGGGGAATTATTTCTAGATGCTTTGGAGTGACGAGAATGTGCTGAAACGGGGAAGAAAACCCTCGTTCTCCTCTCTAGTTTGAACCCCATAAGCGAAAAAACGAGAGGGCGAAAATTGACAAATGAAACGTTGGTTTACAAATGCATAGGATGGGGTAAAATGAAGGGAGTTGAGGGTGTTGGATTTGAAGCTTTTCCTGATTTTAAGGTCTATTGTCCGCTTAAAACGTAGCGAATCTTTGCAGTAACGAAATAAATTCGTAATTTTGCGCCGCTATCACGAGATGATGGCATATTCAAACCTATTTAAATTACATAAACAATGGCAACAAAAATCAGATTGCAGCGTCATGGCCGTAAGGGCTACGCCTTCTACAGCATCGTAATCGCTGACGTAAGAGCACCACGTGATGGTAAGTTTACTGAAAAGATTGGTACTTACAACCCCAACACCAATCCTGCCACAGTAGATTTGAATTTCGACCGTGCCCTCTATTGGGTAGAAAACGGTGCACAGCCCACGGATACCGTTCGCAACATCCTCTCCAATGAAGGTGTGCTCCTTATGAAGCACCTCAACGGTGGTGTTCGCAAGGGTGCCTTCGACGAAGCTGCAGCTAAGGCTAAGTTCGACGCTTGGAAGCAGCAGAAGGACGCTAAGGCTTCCGCTGATGCTGACAAGAACGCTGCTGCTAAGAAGGCTGCAGCCGAAGCACGTCTCGAGGCTGAGAAGAAAGTAAACGAAAAGATTGCAGAAAAGGTAGCTGAAAAGAAGGCTGCTGAAGCTGCTGCCAAGGCTGAAGCAGAGGCTGCTGCCAATGCTGAAACTGAAACAGCAGAAGGCGAAGCTGCAGAAGCTCCCGCTGAAGCTTAATCGTTTGCTTGACGCAATGTAAAAACAAGAGGGAATGACTCTATGGGTTGTTCCCTTTTTTTATTGTGCTCGCCAGAAAGGTGTGGCGTTGATGCTTAGCGCGTGAATTGCTATGCTTGTTCGGATGCCTATAAATCTTAAGGCTCGAAGGCAATATTTGCAAAGATTGAGCGTTTTTACATTTGTGTACTGCTTCCGATAGGTGTTTTCGGTAGCGTCATAGCCGTAAATTTGCATTGCGCCTGATGAATAAGGTGCACTATATCCTCACTGCAATCCGTTAATCATTCATGTCGACTACTTCAAATCACAATTTACATAGTTCCCATAAAGCCTCGCGTTTCGACGCGGGCGTAATACGTGTGCTGGATTGTGTGGTGGCGATGATGTGCCTTGTAGTGTTCTCTCCGGTACTTGTGGCATGTGCCATTCTTATATGGTGCGAGGATCGCGGACCGGTCATTTACAAGCAGGAACGTGTGGGTTATAAAGGCCGTCCGTTTTATATTTACAAGTTTCGCACGATGCATGTCAATGCAGAAGAAAACGGTCCGCAACTTGCACAACCCGACGATGCCGACACGCGTCTTCTACGCATAGGTCGTGTGTTGCGCAAACACCATTTGGATGAATTCCCGCAGTTTTGGAATGTGGTGCGGGGCGACATGGCCTTTGTGGGCCCGCGACCGGAACGTGCGTTCTACATCCGTCAGATTATGGAACGTGACGCGCGTTACGAACGTCTTTATGCCGTGCGTCCGGGCGTCACGTCTTTTGCCACTATATATAATGGGTATACCGACACGATGGAGAAGATGCTTCGGCGCTTGGAGCTTGACTTGTATTACCTCGAACATCGCTCGCTCTTCTTCAATGCCAGAATCCTGTGGCTCACGTTCTATAAGATATTTACAGGCCGCGTATTCTGAATTACGAGTGTGTAATGCGCGGTATTCTTAACGACTATTCCTCTAATGTGATGAAAGACTTCAGACTTAAATACCTGCTATGTTTGCTGACGGTTCTGGCGTGTTTCTCTTCGTGTGGCCTATTCGGTTCGCGAAAGGGTGATGCCGAAAACGCTTACAGCGAGAAACGTGCCAGTATGGAAGCAGACGCTTCGCAGCGTCTTGTGCAGGCCCGTTCGCTTCTTTCGCAAGGGAGAAGCGGCGAAGCGCGGCGTGTGGTAGAAAAGATGCGAAAGGACTGCTACCTCGCCATTACAGCCCGTACGGCATCCATACTTCTTATGGACTCCATAGATATAGCCGAGAGTAAACAGAATCTTGCCCGTGTGGATAGCCTCCTCTGTCTGCATGCCGACAGTGTTTCGTCCTACGACTTTGAAGAAGCCTGCCGTAAGGTGCAGTTCTATGAGCAGAAGTTGCGCCACGACAAACAGAAATAACACAACGTGTAATGCCGGCAACGAAAGTGTTGCCTACTAAAATCCGTCACTTTATGGCTGATATATCACCATTTGAACGCGACTTGAACGAATCGCAGTTGGAGGCAGTGACCTATTGCGACGGCCCGTCGCTTGTCATAGCCGGAGCTGGTTCGGGAAAGACGCGCGTGCTGACCTATAAAATAGCCTATCTCCTCCAGAATGGCTTAGAGCCGTGGAACATACTCGCTCTGACCTTTACCAACAAGGCTGCGCGGGAGATGAACGAACGCATAAGCGCTTTGTGCGGTGAAGGGTATACACGTTATTTGTGGAGCGGCACGTTTCACAGCCTTTTTGCGCGTATGCTCCGTGCTGAGCATGAGCGTACGGGCTATCCTTCCGACTTTACAATCTACGATGCCGCCGACAGTAAGTCGCTCATAAAGACCATCGTCAAGGAAATGCAACTTGACGACAAGGTGTACAAACCCAACACGGTGGCGGGACGCATTTCCGAAGCCAAGAACCATTTGATGTTGCCTGGTGCATATGGAGCCGACTCCAGCATCATGCGGCGCGACCATGTGGATGGCCTTCAGATGGTACACAAGATATACGAAACCTACCAGCAGCGTCTTCGGGCTGCCGGAGCCATGGATTTCGACGACCTTCTGCTCAATACGTTCCTTCTTCTCCGCGACCATGAAGAAGTGCGCAGAAAATATATGGACCGCTTCCGCTATATTCTTGTGGATGAGTACCAGGACACCAATATGGCGCAGCACCGGATACTGTCGCTCCTTACCACTCCCGAGTCGAGGATATGTGTGGTGGGCGACGATGCCCAGAGTATCTACGGCTTCCGTGGAGCAGACATCAGCAACATTCTTCAGTTTAAAGAGCGTTACCCTTCGGCACGCGTGATAAAACTTGAATGTAACTATCGTTCCACCCAATATATCGTTGATGCGGCAAACAGCATCATCGCCCATAACCGTTCGCAGATTCCCAAGAAGGTTTTCTCTGCCGGCGATAAGGGCGAGAAAATACAAGTGTTTTCTGCAATGACGGATAAGGAAGAAGCTACTAAGGTTGCGGCACGTGTGATTAAACTTCATCGCAATGGAGTGGATTATAACGATATAGCCTTGCTTTACCGCACCAACGCTCAAAGTCGCTCCTTCGAAGAAACGTTTCGCACAACCTCCATTCCTTACCGCATCTATGGCGGACTTTCTTTCTATCAGCGAAAGGAGATAAAGGATGTGATGGCATATCTCCGCCTTGTGTGCAATCCGCACGACGAAGAAGCCTTCCGTCGCATCATCAACTATCCGGCACGTGGCATAGGCGCCACGACCATCAAGAAAGTACAACTTGCGGCAGCGCAACATGGCGTGAGTCTTTGGCAAGTGGCAATCCGTCCTGAAGAAGCGGGGCTCAACGTCAATGCCGGAGCAAAAGGCAAGCTCCAAAAGTTTTGTTCGCTCATTGAATGTTTTCGTGCGAAACTTCAAGAAGAGAATGCTTACGACTTGTGCGTGAGTATCGTACGCGATAGTGGTATAGGCGCAGACTTGACCGCCGACCGTTCTGCTGAAAATATCAGTCGGCAGGAAAACGTCAACGAATTCCTCGGTTCGGTCAGCACTTTTGTGAAGGAACAGACCGAGGCGAACAACACCGCCGTGTCGCTCGCCGACTTCCTCCCCACCGTTGCTCTCCTTACCGATGCCGACCAACGGAGTGACGACACGCCGCGCGTGACCCTCATGACCGTACACGCCTCAAAGGGCCTTGAGTTCGACTCCGTGTTCGTGACGGGTATGGAAGACGAACTTTTCCCGAATTCCAACGCCAAACTTTATCCGAAAGAGATGGAGGAGGAGCGACGTTTGTTTTATGTGGCAGTCACGCGTGCCAAGCGTCATTGTTTCCTCAGTTATGCGAAAACACGTTTCCGCTTCGGCACGCTCGATGTATCCGAAGTCAGTCCGTTTATCGATGAGGTGGACGAGAATTGCGTGGAACGTGAAGTGGACAAAACGCTCAATGCTCTACCCAAGAGAAAACCGGCATTCTCATCCTACGATGATGATGCCTACGGCTCTTACGAATCGAAATACCAGAAGGGCGGTTACGTGCCTTCCTGGCAGAAAGGCCGCAATTCGGGCTCAATGCGCGATGAGGAGTTTTCCGGCAGTGCGGGTTATCGCGCTTCGCGCTATGACCAGCCCGTGCGTACACCGCGTAGAGTGGCACCGCCAACAGTACCGCCCGGTTTCAAGCGTACGTCCGTAACTATGAAGAATGGTTCGGAGCCAGCAGCAGGCGGCGCGTCTAATGCTGCCGACAATTCGTTGTATCCTGTGGGGACACGCATAGAGCACGAGCGCTTCGGTAAGGGCACCATCCAAGGTTGCGAAGGTGCGGGCGAAAACATGAAGTTAAGCGTGGCCTTCGATATGGCCGGTACGAAGAAACTTCTTGTGAAGTTTGCCAAGTTCAGAGTCCTCTAAATTGATTGACGAACATGAGAATGTAAATGGTGCGAATATCGGACAGGTAACCCGGTTTTCGCACCATAACTTGTATGGTATGGCTTCATTGACGGGACAGTTAACAAAGTTTTTGTGAGAAATCGCAAGGCGCATTTGGCGCAAAAAAGGAAAAAGCGTAATTTTGTGCGCAATTAAAATCCTGACATTTATGACATCTGATTTTATTGCAGACAAAATCATCATGGACGGACTTACGTTTGACGACGTCCTCTTGGTTCCCGCTTATTCTGAAGTGTTGCCCCGCACAGTTTCTTTGGCAACGAAATTCTCCCGTAACATCGACCTTCAAATTCCCTTCGTCACTGCCGCAATGGACACTGTGACCGAAGCCCCTATGGCCATCGCCATTGCCCGTGAAGGCGGTATCGGTGTGATTCACAAGAACATGAGCATCGAAGACCAGGCGCGCCAAGTGGCCATCGTGAAGCGAGCTGAGAACGGCATGATTTACGACCCCGTCACCATCAAGCGCTACAAGACCGTGCGCGATGCACTCAACCTGATGAGCGAGTACCACATCGGCGGTATTCCCGTAGTCGACGACGAGAAACACCTCGTCGGCATCGTTACCAACCGAGACCTGCGTTTCGAACGCGACCTCGACAAGCGCATAGACCAAGTGATGACCAGCGAGAACCTCGTGACCACCACTACCCAGACCGACCTTCTCGCCGCTGCACAGATTCTTCAGGAAAATAAAATCGAGAAACTCCCCGTCGTTGACAAGGAAAACCACCTCGTAGGACTCATCACCTATAAGGATATCACCAAGGCCAAGGACAAACCCATGGCTTGCAAGGATTCTAAGGGACGTCTTCGCGTGGCTGCAGGTGTTGGCGTAACCGCCGATACGCTTCAGCGTATGGAAGCCCTCATTCAAGCCGGTGCCGATGCCATCGTTATTGACACGGCTCACGGCCACTCCAAGTACGTCATAGAGAAACTCAAGGAAGCCAAAGCCAACTTCACTGGTGTAGACATCGTGGTGGGTAACGTAGCCACAGGCGATGCAGCCCGCATGCTCGTTGAAGCCGGCGCCGATGCCATCAAGGTAGGTATAGGTCCGGGTTCCATTTGCACCACCCGCGTGGTAGCAGGTGTGGGTGTACCTCAGCTCTCTGCTGTCTACGACGTGGCTTGCGCCCTCAAGGGTACCGACGTTCCTCTGATTGCCGACGGCGGTCTTCGCTATTCTGGCGACGTAGTCAAGGCGCTTGCTGCCGGTGGCTACTGCGTGATGATCGGTTCTCTCGTAGCAGGTACCGAAGAAAGTCCCGGTGAAACCATTATCTTCAACGGACGTAAGTTCAAGACATACCGCGGTATGGGTTCGCTCGAAGCTATGGAGAACGGTTCAAAGGATCGCTATTTCCAAGGCGGCGTGAAAGAAGTGAAGAAACTCGTGCCCGAGGGTATTGCCGGACGTGTTCCCTACAAGGGTTCCGTACAGGAAGTGCTCTATCAGCTCGTGGGCGGTTTGCGCTCCGGTATGGGTTACTGCGGTGCAGAGACCATCGAAAAGCTTCACAACGCCAAGTTTGCCCGTATTACCGGTGCCGGCGTACTTGAAAGCCATCCGCACGACATCACCATCACCAGCGAAGCTCCCAACTACAGCCGCCCTGGTGAATAGTAGACAATACACGAACACATAACGACTAATGGGACTATTTGCGGGGGAAGTGCAGCAGCACAAGCACTCCATCGGGGTGTACCGCCGCCAATGGTCCCATTATGTGTAATAAAAAAACTTTTAGCCTCCCTTCTCCTGTAGCGAGGCATAAGCAAACAGACAAACAGATTACAGGTGGCTCCATGTGCCGCCCGTTAGCTATCATCACACTATGAAGAAAACCGTAGTCCTACTTTCTTTTGCCGCCTTGGCACTTTCGTCTGCAGCACAAACCGCTGCCGACCCCGTGCTCATGGTAATCAACGGAAAACCTGTTACAAAAGCGGAATTCGAGTATTCCTACAACAAGAACGGTAACGTAGAAGGTGCCGTTGAGAAAAAGACCGTGAAGGAATACGTGCCGATGTTCATCAACTACAAACTGAAAGTGGCTGCTGCGGAAGCCGCACATCTTGATACGCTTTCCAGTTTCAAAAAAGAATTCCTCACCTATCGCGACATGCAACTGACGCCCTACATGGTAGACCAGCAGTTTATCGATTCCGTAGCGCGTTCCATTTACGACCGCACGGCGCAGCAACTGCAGGGAAAGGAACTCTTGCGTCCAGCGCACATTCTCATAGCCCTCAAGCAATCGGCAACGGAGCAGGAAAAGGAAGCTGCCAAAGCCAAGGCCGACTCCATCTGCAATGCCCTTTCGCAAGGTGCCGACTTTGCGGAAATGGCTCGCAAGTTCTCTGCCGACCCCGGTTCTGCCAAGCAAGGCGGACAGTTGCCGCTTATCGGCCCCGGTGCCACGGTGAAAGAGTTTGAGGAAGCTGCCTACGCCCTCAAGACTGGCGAAACCTCGCAGCCTGTGCTTTCTCCCTATGGCTACCACATCATTCGCATGACGGAGCGCAAGCCCCTCGACTCCTTTGAAACGCTTCAGCCGCAAATCGTCAGTTCGCTCAAGCGACAGAACATTGAGGAAATCTCTGCAGAGCAGCGCATCAAGAAGATGGTGGACGCTTCCAACGGACGTCTCACTCGCGAGGCGGTGCTCGACAGCGTGATGAATGCCAATGTTGATGGAAATGCCAACCTCTGTTACCTCGTTCAGGAATACCACGACGGACTGCTGCTTTACGAAGTGAGCAAACGTCAGGTTTGGGACGTGGCGGCAGCCGATTCGCTCGGTCAGGAAAAGTGGTACAAAGCCCACAAGGCACAATATAAATGGACGGAACCCCGTTTCAAAGGTTTCGTTTACCACAGCAAGGACGCCAAGTTGGCAAAGAAACTCCACAAATATCTGTCCAAGCACATCAACGATAATGCCTACGGCACTTGGCGCTCCGACGTAAAGGCTATGTTCAACAAAGATTCCGTGATGGTCAACGTCAACGGTCCCTATCTTTGTGTGAAGGGCGAGAACCCTTACATCGACGCCTACGCTTTCAACGCCGGCAATAAAGTCAAAGGCATGAACGGCTATGCCGTGAGCAACGTGAGCGGCAAACTGCTCAAGCAGCCCAAGTCGTGGCTTGACGTGCAGCCCCAAGTGCTTAGCGACTATCAGGCCGACATGGAAAAGAACTGGGTGGAACAACTTCGTGGGAAGTTCACCTTCTCGGTAAACGACAGTCTGCTCGACACCATTCAATAATCGACACCGTAACATAACCAAAGTATAATCCCCTTATGGTAAAGAAACTATTGCTGGCCATGTTGGCCGTTATGCCTTTTGCCGCTCAGGCACAGAAAAACGTGGTCGACGAGATTATATGGGTAGTCGGTGACGAGCCCATCCTTCTTTCCGACGTGGAAGAGCAACGCATCAGCGCTGAAATGCGCGGCATGACCATCGACAATCCCTATTGCGTCATCCCCGAGCAGATGGCCGTGCAGAAACTCTTCCTCCATCAGGCAGAACTCGACAGCATTACGGTAAGCGAAAGCGACATCATCAGTAGTGTGGACGCCCGCATCAACGAATTCATTCAGACCTACGGCTCGCGCGAAGCGGTGGAGCAGGTATCGAGAATGAAGATTTCGCAACTTCGCGACATGTTCAAGAAGCAGGTTCGTGAAGACCAGATGGTGCAGCAGGTGCAGCAGAAGCTTACCTCCGACGTGAAAGCTACGCCTGCCGAGGTTCGCGAATATTTCAAGAGCGTACCCACCGACAGCCTCCCGTTTATCCCTACGCAAGTGGAGGTGCAGATTATCACGAGCGTGCCCGAAGTGTCACGCGAGGAGGTAGAACGCATTGAATCGCGTTTGCGTGAATTTGCCCGCCGTGTGAACAGTGGCGAATCGGAATTCTCCACTCTGGCGAAGTTCTACTCCGAAGACGGTTCGGCACGCAACGGCGGCGAACTCGGATATACCGGTCGCAACCAGTGGGTGCCTGAGTTTGCCAACGTAGCCTTCAGCCTCAACGACCCCAAGAAGGTGTCGAAGATTGTTCGCTCGGAGTTTGGTTTCCATATCATCCAGCTCATCGACAAACGTGGCGACAAGGTGAATGTGCGCCACATCCTACTCAAACCGCACATTGAAGAAAGCGAGTTTGAACGCGAGACCTTGCGCCTCGACTCCATTGCCGACGACATTCGCGCCGACAAGTTCTCGTTTGAAGCTGCCGCCGCCAACCTTTCCGATGATAAGGACACGCGTGCCAACGGCGGCCTTATGGCCAACGTCAACCAGGAAACGCGCACCATCAGTTCTCGCTTTGAGATGAAGGACCTTCCTCAGGACGTGGCAAAGGTGGTGGACACGCTCAAGGTGGGCGAGGTGTCACGCGCATTCAGAATGACCAACGACAAAGGTCAGACGGTATGCGCCGTGGTGAAGTTGAAAAACCGCATCGACGGACACCGCGCCAGCATGACGGAAGATTTTCAGACTCTCCGCGACGTAGTCGTAGGAAAACGTCGCGAGGAAAAAGTGGAGAAATGGATTCAGGACAAGGTGAAGTCTACCTACGTGAAGATCAACCCCGATTGGCGCAACTGCGAATTCCACTACAACGGATGGGTTAAATAAACATTCGGTTCGTACTTTACACAATTTGGTTATATATATGAATGGTGATAGGAACGCAAAGTTTCTGTTGCCATTCTTTTTTTGTGTACAAGGGGAATGCACGGCATTTTTCACGACATTTTTCCAAATAAAGACTTCTTTATCGGTTTGTGCTCTTGCTTCTATGGGAAAGATGGTTACCTTTGTCCGTGCCGATACTCAGCGTGTCGGACAAGACCTAACATCTAATCTCACGTTTATGTATAAGATAGTAAGCAAACACCAGTTTTCGGAAAACGTCTTTAGTTTGGAAGTGGAAGCCCCTTTGGTGGCAAAGTCGCGCAAGGCGGGTCACTTCGTCATAGTCCGTGTGGGGAAGTCCGGCGAACGCATTCCGCTTACCATAGCAAAGGCCGATAAGGAGAAGGGAACCGTCACACTCGTTGTGCAGGCAGTGGGAGTGTCTACAACGAAGTTGACACACCTCGAAGTCGGCGACCATCTCACCGACCTCGTAGGACCGTTGGGCAAAGCCACCGACATACGCCGCTACGGAACCGTCGTTTGTGCCGGCGGCGGTGTGGGAACAGCGCCGTTGCTCCCCATCGTGCAGGCTTTGAAGGAAGCAGGCAACCGCGTAGTCACCGTGCTTGCAGGAAGAAGCAAACCTCTCATCATATTGGAGGAGGAAATGCGTGAGAGCAGCGACGAGGTGATTGTGATGACCGACGACGGTTCGTATGGCAAGAAAGGACTCGTCACGCAAGGCGTTGAAGAAGTTCTCAAGCGCGAGCACGTTGACAAATGCTTCGCCATCGGTCCTGCAGTAATGATGAAGTTCGTTTGCTTGCTGACAAAGAAATACGAAATACCCACCGACGTGTCGCTCAACACCATTATGGTCGACGGCACGGGCATGTGTGGTGCATGCCGCATCAGTGTGGGCGGAAAAACGCGCTTCGTTTGCGTAGACGGTCCCGAGTTTGACGGCCATGAAGTGGATTTCGACGAAATGCTGGGGCGCATGCGCGCTTTCAAACCCGAAGAGACTGAAGCCATGCAAGCGCTGCAGGCTCATTGGGAACGCGTGAACGTTGCAGAGTGTAAGGAATCAGACTCGGATGAAGTGTGCAGCACGAGCCACGAAGACGTTTCCCCGTCTGAAGCACAAGTTAGTGCGTCTGTCGAGAATGTCCGAGAGGAAGCAACTGGCCGCAATGCCGAGTGGCGGGCAGCTTTGCGCAAGCAACTGAAACCCAAGGACAGACTGGCAGTGCCTCGTGTGGAGATGCCCGAACTCGACGCTTCCGAGCGTGCCCGTATGTTGCGCGCCGAGGTAAACCAAGGTTTGAGTGTGGAGCAGGCGCAGAGAGAAGCATCGCGCTGCCTCGACTGTGCCAATCCGGGATGCGTGGAGGGATGCCCTGTGCGCATCGACATTCCCGGCTTTGTCAAGAACGTGGAACGAGGCAACTTTGCCGAAGCCAACCGCGTGTTGCGCCTTACCAGCACGTTGCCCGCCGTGTGTGGCCGTGTGTGTCCCCAGGAGAAGCAGTGCGAGAGCCGTTGCATTCACCACAAGATGAATTCC
The DNA here is from genome assembly GCA_963649665.1 of Bacteroidaceae bacterium. Taxonomy (GTDB): domain Bacteria; phylum Bacteroidota; class Bacteroidia; order Bacteroidales; family Bacteroidaceae; genus Alloprevotella. The sequence goes on from CAVJJO010000012.1 coordinate 30,810, forward strand.
GCTCCTGTGGCCATCGGCTATTTGGAACGTTTTGCTGCCGACTATAGCCGCGTGCACCCTTCCGACGAACAGCAGAACCATCGCGCACCTTCTTCATCCAAAGGCCGTGTGGCAGTAGTGGGCAGTGGTCCCGCCGGACTTTCCTTTGCCGGCACCATGCGCCGCAAAGGCTATGGCGTCACCGTGTTTGAAGCACTGCACGAGATAGGCGGTGTGCTGAAATACGGAATCCCCGAGTTTCGTTTGCCAAACAGCGTTGTGAACCACGAGATTGAAGCCCTGCGCGCAGACGGCGTGGAATTTCGCAAGAACTGCATTGTGGGCAAGACCGTAAGTATAGACGACTTAAAAACCGACGGATTCCGCGCAGTGTTTGTGGCAAGCGGTGCCGGATTGCCCAACTTTATGGGAATTCCCGGCGAGAACGCTACGGGCATCATGTCGAGCAATGAATACCTCACCCGTGTGAATCTGATGGACGCTTCCAACGCGGCTGCCGACACCCCCGTGCCCTTTGCCAAGCACGTGGTTGTTGTGGGAGGAGGCAATACAGCCATGGACTCCGTGCGCACCGCCCTTCGCCTTGGCGCGGAAACGGCAACCGTGGTTTACCGCCGTTCGGAAGCTGAGATGCCTGCCCGTGTGGAGGAAGTGCGCCATGCCAAGGCCGAGGGCGTGCAGTTCATGACGCTCCACAATCCGTTGCGCTATCTGACGGACGAGAGCGGCCATGTGACGCAAGTGGAACTTCAGCATATGCAGCTTGGCGAATCCGATGCCAGCGGACGCCGCCGCCCCGAACCTATTCCCGGCGACACGGTGCTGCTCAGCGCCGACCTCGTGGTGGTGAGCATCGGTGTGTCGCCCAATCCCATTCTTCCCCATTCCGTGGAAGGACTTGAACTGGGGAAGAAGGGCACAATAGCCGTGAACGACCAGATGCAAAGTTCGTTGCCCACGCTCTTTGCCGGAGGCGACATTGTTCGCGGCGGCGCAACCGTAATCCTTGCCATGGGCGACGGCAAACGTGCTGCAGAGTGTATGGACGAATATCTTTCCGCTCAAGAAGAAAAGTAGTGGCTTGAGCAGAAAACGCTCTTGCTCATCGCTACGATATGCTTTCGGTCAAGGAGGGGCTCCGGCGAGTCTTCTCCTTGGCCGTTTTTTTGTACTTTTGCCGCGGCATTTTCAATTAGCCAACTCTATATACCCTTTCCCTATGCAAGGATTTTATACCATAGTTCTTCTCATCTGTTCCAACATCTTCATGACCTTTGCGTGGTACGGCCATCTCAAGCTCCAGCAGAACGGTGTCAGCACCCATTGGCCGCTCATCCTGGTCATCCTCTTCTCGTGGGGCATAGCCCTCTTCGAGTATATGTGTCAGGTGCCTGCCAACCGTATGGGACTGCTCGACAATGGCGGCCCGTTCAACCTCATTCAACTCAAGGTGGTTCAGGAAGTCATTTCGCTCATCGTGTTCACCGTCATTGTTACCCTTTTCTTCAAGGGCGAACACTTCGCTTGGAACCACGTGGCGGCTTTCCTCTGCCTTGTGGCTGCAGTCTATTTCGTATTCAAATAAGAGGCGCATATGGAACAAGGAATGAAGAAACTCCGCCCCGAGTATCGCCTCCACCGGAAACTCATGCGCCAGATGGGCGAGGCCATTCGCGAGTTCGCGCTTGTGGAGCCGGGCGACTCCATACTCCTGGGGCTTTCGGGCGGCAAGGACTCGCTGGCATTGCTCGACTTCTTAGGAGAGATGATGAACCGCACGAACCGCTCGTTTCGCGTGGTGGCGCTTCACGTTCGCGTGAGTGGAGTGGACTATCTCTCCGACATGGACTACCTTCGTCGCCAAGCGGAAAAGTGGGGCATCCCCTTTCATGTGGAGCAGATAGACATGGAGCCCGACCGCAACGAGAAGCGTACGCCCTGCTTCCTCTGTTCGTGGCACCGGCGCAAGGTGCTCTTCCGTGTGGCGCAGGAACTGGGGTGCAACAAAATAGCGCTCGGACATCACCAGGACGACATACTCCGCACGGCACTCATGAACCTCGCCTTCAACGGCACTTTCAGCACCATGCCCGCCAAACTGACCATGCGCAAGTTTCCCGTCACCATCGTCCGTCCGTTGGCGAAGATGTGTGAAGACGATTTGCGCACGTGGGCATCGCTTCAGCGCTACGAACCGGTGCGTAAAGTCTGCCCACACGACGACAAGAGCAACCGTACGAACGTGGCACGCGTGGTCAACGAGTTTGCCGCGTTGACTCCCGAATATCGCAGCAACATCTGGCATGCGCTCTTGAAAGCCGGCGCATTGGTACAGTGAAAGAACAAAAAGAAACGGAGCACAACTCGCAAGGGGTGTGCTCCGTTTCGCTTGGGTGATATTATGTGGTGAAATGACGTCGTGTCGTTAGTAGCCGATTACGAGACCAGTGCTGACGGCGCTGAACTTCGGGCCGAACGAAGTGTCGAGCACGTCGCACGGAGTGTATTTCACATATACGCCGATGCCGCGCCAGTGGACTTGCGCCTTAAGGTCTACGCTTACGGGGCGTTGGTGAATGTCGTTGTAGCATTCTTTTACGTGGTGCGTCACACCTTGCTCCGTGTCGGCAATGCTGTAGGTCGCCTTTGCCGTGGCGTGCGTGTTGAAGAGAAGCGTGGCGGAAACGTCGGCACGCCAGTTGTGGGGGAAGTTGAATCCGTAGGTGAAGGGGATGCCTACGCTGAACACCTTGATGCGTGAGCTTTCCGTGTCGGTAGCCGCGGCAGGGTAGGGGGCAAGTGTCAGCGTGTTCGTTTCGTCGCGGAAGAAGCGGTAGCGTCCCGTGGCGCGGTAGTTGCGCCAGTTGAACGCAAGGCCGACGCGGAAAAACGTTTTGCGGCTCTTCAAGCGCCATGCGTAGCGGATGGGCTCAAAGCCTATTTCGAAGCTCGCTCCCATGTTGAGGTCCATGTCGGCGGCGTCGCGTCCGATGGCTTTTATGAAACCGAAGTTGAAGCTTGGGATTTCAAACGAATTGCGTTTCTTGTTTCTCTTTTGGCTCCATTTCCCGAGGCGCGAAAGGGCTTTCGGGGCGGTAGAGTCGGGCTGTGCGGTGCATGTCGTGTCCTTCGCTATGGGGCGATAGATGGTATCGTTTGCCTCTGTGGCGCTTGCTGAAAGGGCTATGAATGCTGAAAAAAGAAGGGTGCGGATTTTGCGTGTCATGGTGCGGGGAGTGTTAAAGGGTGATGCCAATGGTTAGGAGCTTGAAGTTGACGGGTGAAGACGAACTGAACATGTCGAACGGCTGGTACTTGATGTAGAAGCCGCATGTCTTGCGCGACTCGACGACAAGGCGGTAAGCCATGCTGAAGCGGTGTCCGTCCACGTTGTAGTACTGGTCGGAGTAGTGCTTGTCGTCAATCGTGTAGCGCGAGCGGGTGCGGTTGGCGAGCGTGTACTGCGGTTCCACGAAGAAGCCCAAAGAGAATTTCTTGTTGAAGGCATGGGTGTAGCCAATGGGCAGTGTCAGCGAGTAGTTCTTCAGGCGCGAACGGCGGTCGCGGCTGTTTTGGGGATACTCTACGGCTGCGGGTTTTCCGTCGCGCTTGACGTACTGCCACTGCTTGCCTCCGCGGAACACGTACACTTCCAGACCCAGGCCGATGCCTATGCAGTCGCGGCGGGAGGGAAACACGTAGTTCACGCCGAGCACCTGTAGACCCGCGTTGTAGCCCACCTTTGTGGGCACGTTGCCCTTCTTGTCGGTGAGGATGGCGGCACCCATGTGGATGTCTTCAAATCCGAGGGCATAAAATCCGGGCTTGTCCATCAGACTGTCCTTTTTCAGCTTGTGGTCGAGGAGTGGAATGGTGAAGTCAAAGGCAGTACTTTGGTGTTCGCTGATGTTCGTCTCGGCGTTGCTGGAAATGGAGCGCGAGTAGTTGAACACGTATTTCGGGTCGTTCTCCTTTCCGTAGATGTGTACACGGGTAGAGCCGCCTTCTTCTATGACTACTACGCTGTCGGGGTGTACGGCACGCGTGATAGTGTCGTTCTGACAAACGGGGGCGAGCATCATGCTCATAAGAAAGAGAGATTGCATGGTGTGTATATCTTTTTTTATTGTTTGTTTTCAGAATGGTGTTTCTCCGGTGCGGAGCTTCATTGTTTGGCGAAGGAACGCTTGAGCGCTTCTATGGAGGCTTTGCCTTCCATGTAGATAAGCGTGATTTTTGGTGTCGCAGGTTTCTGTGCGCTCGCCGCCTCGTTGCGGTAGAAGATGTAGCGCCGCTGGCCGTTCTCCGGCTTGAGCTGGAAAAGGGCGTAGGTGATGCGGCCGCCGCGAGTGTTCATCTCCTTGTCTACGGCGCTTTTGCCGTCGGCCTTCACTATGCGTTCCATGTAGAGCACGTTGCTGCTTGTGGCGTTGACCGACAGGCTGCGGTAGAGCGAGAGGTTGAACTGCTTGAGCCTGTTGCCCCGGAGCAGCACCTCGGTAGCGTCCTTCTGCTTTTGGAATGTTCCGCCGAAGGCAGTTGCCACATGTAGCCCTTCTTGCGCATGGAGGGGAACCGTCGTGGCAAGCGCTACGGCAAGAGTGCTGAGTAGTTTGGTGGTTCGTTTCATTCGGCGTGGTCAGAATCTATGGTGTTGAACATATCGTTGAGTTGCGCTTCCATTTCCGTTTCCTCGTCGGCCCTGTCCATTTTGGCCATCGAGGCTTCCATGGCTTGCATGACGAGTTCAGTGTCGGTGGTGCGCTGGCCGTCGATGTAGGCAACGCATTCGTTGTGTTGCCGGTAGTTGAAAGTGCCCCATGCGCTGGTGAGCACTACGGCAGTCACGGCTGCCGCCACGCTCCAGCGCACAGCAGGGTGAATGCGCTTGTGCACACTTTGCTGCGGCTGGCAGTTCTCGGAAATGCACTTTTGTGTGCGGCGGCATTTTGCAGCGAAGCCCATCACAGTGCGCAGTTCGTTGAAGCGTGCGTCGTCTGCGGCGGTTTCAAACGCCACGTAGCGCTTCAGCGCAGCTTCCTCTTCCTCCGTGGTGAGCGCGTCGAAGTAGCGTTCGCCAAGCAGGAGCGCTTCCTCGTCGGAGCGGATGGGCAGGCGGTGTGGCAAAGGGTCTTTCGTGTGGCGTTTCATTGTGGTGTGTATGATGGGTTGTTTCTTGAGATAACATAGATTTCGCGTACCTTCTTGCGTGCCCTGGAAAGCTGCATGCGAACGGCGGTGGCGGAGAGGTTGAGTGTCTGCGCTATTTCTTCGTAGTCGCGTTCTTCGTAGTCGCGCATACGCAGAATTTGCTGTTGGGTAGGGGAGAGCTCCTGTTCCACAATGCGTTTCACTTGCAGGAAGCGCTCCTGCGTTTCATCGGCATCGTGGCTTTCCGCCGGTTCGGCGTCTGCACGTAGGTCGTCGATGCGCTCCGTGGCGTTGGCCGTGCGTCGGCGCAGGGTGTCGATGCTGAGGTTGCGCACCGCGGTGGTCATCAGAGCGGCAGCTTCGTCTTCCGAATTGATGCAGCCTCGTCTGAGCCATAATCTCTCGAAGGCATCCTGAAGTGCATCGTCGGCCTCGTCGTCGTTGTGTGTGATGGAGCGCGAGAGGTGCCTCAACCTTTGCTGCAGGCGCCGGTAAGCCGTGACGAGGAAAGTGCCTTGCGGCGATACCTCGTCGTCCCTTTCTTGTGGAGGATGTGTGGTGTGACTCATTGGCGTGCAACAGATTTTGTGGGTTTGTTGGAGCGGTTCGTTTTGCTGTGGTTTTGTAAAGGTAACGCAAGAGGGACATTCTTTGTAACAGATTTTGCGCATTTTTTTTAGCGGAGACCGAAAAAACGTGTTGGGCTGGCGGAATAAGCGGCAGTTCTTTGTACTTTTGCTTAGCAAAGACGCGCACGGCGCGTGCATAATCCTTTTTACATTTCTCTTTTATGTCTATAAACAAAGTTCCGCAAACTCTGTTGCGCTGCTTCTTGTTGGCCTCGCTTGTTCTCTCGTTTGTGAACGTAGCCTTCGCTTCCTGCACGAGTGAAGGCACGTATGAAGTGGACGACAAGCACTCCCTCGTGAAAGTGGGCGACAAACTCCCAGAGTTTACCGTAGAAATGAACGACGGCCGTTCGCTCTCCACGCTGTCGCTTGAAGGGAAACCTTCCGTGATAGTCCTTTTCCGCACCACATGCAGCGACTGCCAGCGCGAACTTCCGGTCGTCCAGTCGTTATATGAGACCTATGGCCACGACGTGAACTTCGTGTGCATAGGTCGTGCCGAAGAAAAGGATACGGTGCTCACCTATTGGGCCGAACACGGGCTCACGTTGCCCTGTTCCGCACAAGCCGACAAAACCGTCTACAACCTTTTCGCCACACAGACCATCCCCCGCGTTTATGTCTCCGACGCTTCGCTCACCGTGCGGAGCGTGTTTGTGGAAAAGGTCAGCGAAAAGTCGTTGCGGAAGTCCATCGTGTCGCTGCTTCAATAGGTTGACAATAAATGCATAAGCCAACATCGTTTGTTCTGAAACAATAACCTCTATACAATGAATAATAACGTTTTGAAAACGCGCCTTACGGTCATGAATTTCCTTGAATTCGCCGTTTGGGGCGCTTATCTGACCTCAATGGGTAACTATTTGGGTCGTGCAGGCATGGGCACCGAAATCTCGTGGTTCTATGCCATTCAGGGAATCGTTTCCATCTTCATGCCGACGCTCGTGGGCATCGTGGCCGACCGCTTCGTGCAGCCCCAGCGCCTCCTCGGCATCTGCCACCTCATAGCAGGCCTCTTTATGGTGAGCCTCTGCTGGCTCGGGCTCCAGTCCGCCCAGCCCGACAAGGTGCTCTTCATGACACTCTATACGCTCAGTGTGGCATTCTACATGCCCACGCTCGCCCTCTCCAACACCGTGGCATTCACCATACTGAAGGACAATGGGCTCGACACGGTGAAGGACTTTCCGCCCATCCGCGTGTTCGGAACGGTAGGTTTCATAGCCACCATGTGGTTCGTCAACTGCGCCACATGGGACGGCAGCAGCTTCTTCTGCACCTTTAGCGAAGACCTCAACAAGTTTCAGTACACCCACATGCAGTTTCTTGTGTCCGGCGTGCTGAGCATCCTCCTCTTCTTCTATTGCGTCACGCTTCCGCAGTGTAAAATTGAAGAACGCGGCAGCCAGTCGCTTGCTGAAACGCTTGGTCTTAACGCATTCAAACTGTTCAAGTCCAAGAGAATGGCCATGTTCTTCATCTTCTCTGGTTTGCTCGGCATGTCGCTCCAGGTGACCAACGGCTATGCCACCCCGTTCATCACAAGCTTCAAGGGCATGCCCGAAATGGCTGACTCCTTCGCTGCCAACAACGCCACGCTCCTCGTGTCCATCTCGCAAGTAGCCGAAGCCCTCTGCATCCTCCTCATACCCTTCTTCCTCAAACGCTACGGCATAAAGGTGGTGATGCTCATCGCCATGTTTGCCTGGGTGCTGCGCTTCGGCTTCTTCGGAATAGGCAATCCCCTCATGCCGGGCGTCATCCTCTTCATTCTCTCCTGCATTGTTTACGGCGTGGCGTTCGACTTCTTCAACGTGTCCGGCGGCCTGTTCGTCAATGAAGAGTGCGACACCAGCGTGCGCGCCTCCGCACAGGGTCTCTTCATGCTCATGACCAACGGCCTCGGAGCCACCATAGGCACGCTCATCGCAGGCGAGGTGGTCAACCACTACTGCCACTGGACCGCCGACGGCTACCTCGTGGGCAACTGGCAAGCCTGCTGGTTCATCTTCGCCGGCTACGCCCTCGTGGTGTTCATCCTCTTTGCCTTTGCCTTCGACCACAAGAAAAAGGCAGAATAAGCCATCGGGTAAGTTTGTCTCCCCATTAGCAGCCGAAAGCATAGGAACTTTCGTTTCGCGTCACCTTTAGTCGCGAATAAAATATTCGAGTTTCCGTTTTAGGGCGATGGTGCGAAGCGCATGGGGGCAAGACTCCATTCTTGACTGAAGAGGGCGGCCTTACGGAGATTATCTGCGGAATTTAAGTAATGTGTAAAAAATAACTTGAGCATTTTTATTCGATAATCATGCAACGCATTCATCAACGACGGGCTGAACCAACGGTAATCAGTGCCAACGACGGGCTGAAAGCCCAACCTGCGCCTAGCCCAGGGCAAGCGAAGCGACACCCTG
>CAVJJO010000013.1:0-36673 GCA_963649665.1 Bacteroidaceae bacterium
ATAATTTGTGTTCACTCCCCGTCAAGACAGAGTCTTGACCTCCATGCGCTTCGCCTCCATGCGCTGGCGCCTTGAATTTTTAATTCTCCCACAGAATTCACAGAACTCACAGAACTTCCGTGTCTTCCGTGTTCAAAAAAACTAAACCAAAAAGAGTCATCCCTTTGCCGCAGCAGAGAGATGACTCTTTTTGTGTTACCGTAATAGAATATCCGAAAGGATTACTCCCATCCAAGCGCACTTGCGCCAAGCACAGCGGCTTCGCTGCCGTTGAGCGAGGACACGAGGAGTTTTGCTTTTCCGCGGAAGATGCTCAGCACATTCTCGTCGTAAGCCTTACGGATGGGCTTCATCAGATATTCGCCGGCTTTGGTAAGTCCGCCGAAGAACACGAAGGCCTCGGGGGTGTTGAACGTGGCAAAGTCGGCACAGGAACGGCCGAGGAGCGTGCCCGTAAATTCAAAGATGTCGAGCGCAAGTTTGTCGCCCTTTTCAGCAGCCTTAAACACGTCGTAAGAGGTGATGGTTTCAGGATCGACGTCGCGAAGCAGCGTTTCGCCCTCAAACTTTGCGAGCATCTCACGTGCCGTGCGAGCCACACCCGTAGCAGAAGTGTAGGTTTCAAGACATCCACGGCGTCCGCAACCACAAGAACGGCCGGCAGAGGTGTGGTCAACCACGAAGTGACCCAACTCTCCGGCAAAACCGTCGCTTCCGTAGCATATTCTGCCATCCACCACGATGCCCGAACCTACGCCGGTTCCAAGCGTAATCATGATGAAGTTTTTCATGCCGCGTGCCACGCCGTAAGTCATTTCGCCCATTGCTGCCGCATTGGCATCGTTCGTCACACGAACAGGGATGCCGAGAGCTTCTTCAAACTTCTGTGCCACAGGAACAACACCCTCCCACACTAGATTGGCAGCATATTCAATGTTGCCCGTGTAGTAGTTGCCATTAGGAGCGCCGATGCCCATGGCACGCACGTTTTCTATGCCGCCCACGCTGTCGAGTGCAGGCTGAAGTGCTTCTACGGAAGCTTTCACGTAGTCGTCGAAATCGGGATAGGCTTTCGTGGAAATAACAGTCTGCGACTTGATGTTGCCGCGCTGGTCCACAATGCCGAATACAGAGTTTGTGCCGCCCATATCAAGGCCAATCACATAAGGCTTTTCAATATCGAATTCCATGAGTTATTTGGTTATTAAAGTTTCTCGTTGATAGGTAAAGGGTACGTATTGTTCTTCACGGCGTAGGCAGGGATGCCCTACTTTTGTGCCCTTTACTTGGCAAATGTACGATTTATCTCCATAAACCCAAGCACCGCACGTACGTTTTTGCGCTTGTCATTCGTCAAATTTGCCCTTTTCTTCTATCAATTACGCATTCCATGGGAAAAACGGCGCGCCCAGACGTCCATCCAGCCCACATATGCGTACTTTTTGCCCCTTTTCCACGGAAAATGGGCGCACGCAAGTTTGCCCAATCAGCGCCATAACGTAAATTTGCTATGCAAAACGCCTCGGCGCCACCGTGCGGAGATGTTTTGCTTTCTTTTCTTCCAACTCTTTCACGAATGAAACATACAAGTCAAAGCCTCTCCGTAGCGCAGCGGTGGCTCATCGTTGTGGCCGGCTTAGCCGTCGGCTTCGGGGCAGGCCTTATATATAATAGTGGGCGCATCGCTTCCATCGCCTTCCACGACGAGGAGAAAAAAGCGCCGCGCTACGAACTCAACAAAACGCTCACCAACGAGAAAAGCGACGTGGAAGCGCTCCGTCCGATGGACGAGGAAATAAGTCGCTACCTCAAGCGTTGGGAAATAAAGGGCGCGTCGCTCGCCATCTCCCGCAACGACTCGCTCGTCTACGCCAAAGGCTACGGCCTGGCCGACGAAGAGGCGCAGACGCCCATGCAACCGGGCCACATGCTGCGCGTAGCCTCCGTGTCGAAACTCCTCACCGCTGTGGGCATCATGAAACTGGTGGAGAAAGGCAGCCTCCACCTCTCTGACCACGTGTTCGGAGCCGACGGCGTGCTCAACGACACCACCTACACCAATGCCGTGCGCGACAAACGCCACTTCGACATCACCGTGGAGCAACTCCTTCGCCACGAAGGCGGATTCAACAATGCGGCGGGCGACCCCATGTTCTCCACCCGCTACATCATGATGCAGAACCACCTCGCCACACCGCCCACCAACCAGGAACTCATACGCATCGTGCTGAAAAGACGGCTCGGCTACACACCGGGCACCATGCACAAATACTCCAACTTCGGCTACATGCTTCTCTCGCAAATCATCGAACGCGTCTCGCACACGCCCTACGAGGAATTCATGCAGAAAGAAGTGTTTAAACCTGCCGGTTGCTACGGTTTCCACATTGCGGGCAACTATCTCAAGGACCGCCGCGAGGGAGAAGTACATTACTATATGCACGACGGCAGCGAACCCACTTATGAGTTCAACAACAGCGGGAACCAAGTGGTGAAATGCTACGGCGAAAACGACGTACACAGTCTTCAAGGCGCCGGCGGATGGATTGCCTCCGCTCCCGAGCTCTGCCGGCTCATAGCCTCCATCGACGGTGCGCCCGAACTCAAAGACGTGCTCTCCGACGAGAGCGTGCGCACCATGACCACCATGATTCCCGGCCATCAGTTCGCCCTCGGCTGGAACGTGACACCCACAAACGGCCCCTGGCTACGCACCGGAACGCTTTCGGGCACAAGTGCCAACGTGGTTCGCTTCCCCGACGGCGAGTGTTGGGTGCTCATCACCAACACCAGCACCTGGCGAGGACACGGATTCGCCAAAGAAAGCATCACCGTTTTCGACCGTCTGCGCAAGAAATACGCTGCCGCCATGCCCCACCGCACGCTATGGCCCATGAAGTAGAGAACCACGTGTGACCGTCACTAAATGCCCGCCAAGAATAGCGAGGATTGAAAAAAACTTTGCACATATCGAAAATGTTGCTAACTTTGCTTTCAAACCATTTCCGCAGAAGGCAAAAAGTCAACCTCAAAGCCTGCGGACGTACCCCCTAACCTATACAATGGCAAACCACGACCATCCACATCTCAATAGCATAACTCTCCCCTCATTCGCCGAGCCGCGAGGCACGCTCACGCCCGTCGACCTTCTTCAGCAGAAAGATACGCTGCCCTTCGATGTGCAGCGAATATTTTGGATTACGGGCGTTCCCCAAGGAGCTACGCGTGGCGCACATGCCCACCAGCACTGCTGGGAAGCACTTGTGGCCGTCAGCGGAAGTTTCAAACTCAAAGTGAGCAACGGACACGGCGAACCATGGACCGAAATAGTCGACCGTCCGGACAAGGCTGTCCTGGTACCACCTCGCGTGTGGTGTGAGCTCTACGACTTCGCCCCTGGAACCGTTTGCCTTTGCCTCGCTTCGGGCGGTTACGACGAGGAAGGCTACCTCAAGAACTTCGACGAATTCATCGATTTCGTGAACGACAGCGAGCGATAGCCTTTCGGCAAGTCACCATTCTTTTTTTTGACAACAAACCGGACAAGAATCGGAAATACGGAAAGAAGTCCCGCCTGTTCCTTCCATAACGGACTGGCGTTGCCTTGAGGCAGTATCTCGCGGAGTCTGATTCTTGTGTGCGTTAGTAACGTCAACCCCAAACTCCGACAGTCAATCCAAACCTTGCGCCCCATGACTTTTCAAATCTTACCCTACCGCCCCGCCATGCATGCCGAATGGGACAACTTTGCCAGCCACTCGCGCCAGCAAAGCTTCTTGTTCCAACGCGGATTCATGGATTACCACAGCGACCGTTTCAAGGACGCATCGCTCATCGTGGTCGACGGGAAAGGACATTGGAAAGCCATTCTGCCCGCCAACGTCTCACGAAGCGACATCACTTGCATTGAGTCGCACGGCGGACTGACCTACGGCGGACTCCTCACTGAAGAAAACCTTACCGCCTGCGAAACGGGCGAAGCCTTGCGGCAAGTGCTTCTCCACTATAAGAAAGAAGGCTACTGCACACTGCGTTACAAACCCACGCCCGAGATTTACCACACCTATCCGTCCGGCGAAGACCTCTACTGGATAGTACAGTTTGGCGGCAAACTCCTCCACCGGTCCCTCTCGTCGGCCATCCTTCTCCCCCACCCTCTTCCTTTCAGCACGCTACGCCGACGAAAGGTCCACAAGGCGCAGCGCACCGAAGGACTCCTTCACGAAACGTGCCCCGAACGCCTCCCAGCTTTTTGGGACGTGCTAAGTACGGTGCTCCGTGAACACCACAGCACAAGCCCCGTACACACCCTCAGCGAGATGCAACTGCTCATGCAGCGCTTTCCCAACCACATCGTGCTCCACACACTCACACGGCGCCTTTCCGCACCGACGGAAAACGCAGAAGGGCGCGAGGTGCTCGCCGGTTGCGTAGTGTTTCTCACCGCTTGCACCGCCCACGTGCAGTACATTGCCGCCTCCGAAGAGGGACGGAACACAGGCGCGCTCGACTTGCTCTTCCACGAATTGCGCACACAGCTCGCCGACCAACCGGCGCCGTGTCGCTACCTCGACTTCGGCATTTCCACCGAAGACCACGGCACATGGCTCAACCGCGGACTCATTTTCCAAAAAGAAGGATTCGGTGCGCGGGGCGTCTGCTACGACGAATACGTCGTAGACCTCGCAGCAAACGAACGTCTCGATACTTTTCCGTCGCTTCTCTGACACCTACACGCGGAAGGCGGCAGTCAACTTCAAACTATGCACACTCCCGAAATTCCCTTTCTCCCATTAAATAGAATCAATGCCTCGTTCGAACCTCAGCTCTCACAACACATTGAAGCCGTGGTGAAACGAGGATGGTATCTCAACGGAGAAGAACTCTCCACCTTTGAGCACAACTTTGCCGACTACGCAGGCACCACGCGCTGCATCGGCACGGGGAACGGCCTCGATGCACTCACGCTCAGTCTCATGGCCATGAAACACAGGCTGGGATGGAACGCAGAAGCCGAAGTGGTAGTGCCCGCAATGACATTCATCGCCACCGCCGAAGCGGTAATACGAGCCGGACTGACTCCAGTGTTGGCAGACGTCGACGAAAACGCATTGCTCACGGCTCACGCTGCCGAGCAAGTGCTCACACCCCGCACCCGCGCACTGCTGCCCGTGCATCTCTACGGACAGTTGGCACCGATGGACGAACTCCTTGAACTCGCCGAGGCACACCACCTCATGGTGCTCGAAGATGCGGCGCAAGCACACGGAGCGAAACGCCACGGCCGCTCGGCCGGCAATTGGGGCGACATGGCTGCCTTCAGCTTTTACCCCGGAAAGAACCTCGGTGCACTGGGCGACGCCGGCGCCATCGCCACGAGCAACGACGAACTTGCCGACCTTGCCCGAACGCTCGCCAACTACGGCGCCAAGCACAAATACTACCACGATCTTCTCGGCATAAACAGCCGAATGGACGAACTGCAGGCAGCAGCACTCGCCCTCAAACTTCGGCGGCTCGACGACGACAACGCCCAACGGCGCCACATTGCCGCCATCTACCGCCAAGCCATAAGCAATCACGCCGTGAGCCTTCCGCCCTCATCGCTCGGCGAAGACCACGTCTACCACATCTTTGCCCTTCGCTGCAAAAAACGCGAAGCCTTGCAGCAGCATCTGCAAGAGTGCGGCATAAGCACACTCATCCACTACCCCTTCACCCTTGCCGAACAGCCCGCTCTTGCTCCATGGTGCAGAGCGCACAGTGCGCAACACTTTCCGCAAGCCACGGCATGGGCACGCGAAGAAATCAGTCTGCCAATCTGGCCGCTCATGACGGACGAAGAGGCACTCTTCGTAGCTGATGCCGTAAACCAGTTCAAAGGCTAACGAACCGACGACGCGTTCTCCAAAAGGACGTAGCAAAAAACATAAGAACCACCCTCATCCCCCAACAACTCAACACCATGACACTCGACATTCTCATCTGCTCGCTCAACAAGGGCATCGTACGCGTGCAAGACGTGTTGCTTCCGCCTCAGGACAACGTGCACTACATCGTGTCGTACCAATACACCGATGAGCGCTACCTCGACCTCATCCCCGCCGCCATAGAGCAACGTGCCGACGTGGATGTCTACAAATACAAAGGCCAGGGGCTTTCCGCCAACCGCAACCTCGCCCTTGAAAAGTCCAATGCCGACATTGTGATGTTTGCCGACGACGACGCACACATCCTGCCCGAAACGCCCGAAGCCGTCACACGCCGTTTTGAAACGTTCCCCGACCTCGACGTAGCCTTCTTTTGCGCATCGACCTACACGGGAAAACCGCTCAAGACCTACCCCGAAGAAGAATTCAACGTAATAGCCAATCCGCAGGACTACAGCATCTCTGCCCTTGAAATGGCCTTCCGTCGCGAAAAGATACAAGGACGTATCCGCTTCGACGAACGCTTCGGACTCGGCACCAAGTTCCTCACCTGCGGCGAAGAGGAGATTTGGCTTGAAGACGCGCTCCGCCTCAAACTCCACATGCGCTATTTCCCCGTGAAGATTGTGGAAACGTCCACCATGCTCAAGAAGTCGCTCGTCTACGTCGACGCCGGTGTGCAGCGCAGCAGAGGCGCCATCACTTATTACCTGCACGGCAACCGCGCTTGGTGGATTTGCCTAAAGTTCGCCATCAACGGCACACGACACGGTTTCTGCCACTTCGTCCCCATGATGCACCACCTCGCCGAAGGCATACGCTACATGCAGCGCACTTCCAACAACTACCATTCCCCCGCGACCGCCATGACGCCCCTCAGCATAGAATTTCTCATTTGCACCATCGACGAACGTATAGCAAACGTAGAAGACATGATGCCGCCGCCCCAAGCCGGCGTCAGTTACCTCGTGTCGTGGCAACGCACATCGCCCCAAAGCCAAAGCATACCCCTTCCCGCCGCACTGGAACAAAGAAACGACGTGAGAGTGGTCTGCACCACGTCGCGCGGACTCTCCGCCAACCGCAACAATGCATTTCGCCACGCCGAAGCCGACATCCTCGTCATTGCCGACGACGACTGCCGCTACTCTCCCGAAAACATCCACAGACTCAGAACGGCCTACGCCGTACATCCACAGGCGAAAATCATCCTGGCGCAACTCACCACCTCCGACGGCAGCTCCTGCAAGCGCTATCCATCGGAAGTTTTTGACTACAGACACATACCCAAAGGATATTACCCCTCGTCGTGGGAAATCACGATGCGCAAAGAAGCCGCACTCATTCCGTTCGACACGGCCTTCGGCATAGGCGCACCGCGTTTCGGATGCGGCGAAGAGGAAGTGTGGGTTCACGACGCAAGCCACGTCTTCGGACCGCAATGCGTGGTGTACGTGCCCTTCACTCTTGGCACCACATCACCCGCCACCACCGGCGCACGATTTCTTGCCGACAAGAGCGTGCAACGCGCCAAAGGTGCTGTGCTGCGCATCATCCACGGACCGTTCGGCGCCACGTTGCGCGTAATCCGAACTGCACTCGCAGCGCCCGTCACCCTTCCGTCACGCTTTCTTCTTTTAAAGGAAATGCTCATCGGCATTTCCACCGTACGCCACCGCGCCCCCGTTATACCAAACTCCATTTAAACCATCTCTCCTTGACACTCTCCATCATCATCCCCTTCAAAGACCGTGCGCCATTAGTGGAACGCATGCTGGGAAGCCTTTCCAAGTGCTCCGAAATGCCCGACGAACTCATCTTCGTTGACAACGGCAGCCAAAAGGAGGCAAAAGAACTCGTCAATAAATTTGTAAAACAAACGCAAGCGCAACACCCCGAATGCCGTGTGACATACATTTGCAAGCCGACAGGCAATGCTTGCGCGGCACGCAACGCGGGCCTGGACATGGCCAGAGGAGAATGGGTCTATTTCTTCGACTCCGACGATGAGTTATCCCCGGAATTCGTCACCGACGTCAAGGATTTCATCCACAACCACGAAGGTCTCAACCTCGTCGGCATAAGAACCAACATCTTTGCCAACGGCAAGGAATTTCCCCGCACCTGCACCTTCACGGCATCGCCCATTGACCAAATTCTCTGCACACTGCTGTCCACACAAAGCATGCTCATCCGCCGCCCGTTCCTTCTTGACTGCGGCGGATGGAACGAATGTTTGCCGAATTGGGACGATTGGGAACTCGGTTTGCGCATTCTTCTTGCCAGCCCACGCATGAAATGGATAACGAAACGAACCTACCACCGCATCTACATCCACGAGGACAGCATCACCGGCAAGAACTTTTCATCGACCTACCAAAACATTGAGCCCGCTCTTATGGCAACCGCCTCGCTGATACTTTCTACCGGCAATAGCAAACTACGGCGAGCGTGGGCTTACCGCGCCACAATACTTGCCGGCCACATTGCCCACGAGGGCAACGCACAAATCAGCGAAATCATTTACTCCACCGCTCAGGGCACGTTGAAATTGAGCCTATTCTCCATCTTCACCCCACTGCGTCTCCTCATTGCCCGCAGTCTTTACCGCCACACCGCAAAAGGTGGACGGGGAGCATGGCGCATCGCCCGCCTCCTTATACGAATTTAGGCTAAAAATAGGACTTAAGTTTCGGATTTAAACAAGAACGGGCTGAAAGCCAATTTTCATGAATTATTTTTGAACGCGGAAAATCTGTGAGATCTGTGAATTCTGTGGGAGAATAAAAAAATCAAGGCGATAGCGCATGGGGGCGAAGCGCATGGAGGTCAAGACTCTGTCTTGACGGGGAGTGAACACAAATTATCGTGAATTATCCACGAATTTTCAGGAATTATTTTTTGGTGAACAAGGCGTGGCTTGCATGTTCAAAAAAATTCATGATAATTCGCGGTTAATTCACGATAATTGGCTTTCCCTTCGGCCGCCGAACGTTGTTTCATGTTCAAAAAAACAACAACGAGCAAAGCGAGTTGTCTCAATGAATTTTATGGGAGAAAAAAAATAATTAGTTGAAAACGTCGCCCCCATGTGCGTCGCCCCCTATTAATTCGTGTCCTATCCAAGTCTATACTCCATGCCTTACATTTTCTATGGCGTGTCTTGGAAATTTAAAACCGAAAACTTTCCCCTTAATCATAAATATTTTAACTTTGCACTCGCTTTTAGGCAAAAAGCCAATGAAAGCACACACATAAATACTTCGGGGCGTAGCGCAGTCCGGTTAGCGCACCTGCTTTGGGAGCAGGGGGTCGTGGGTTCGAATCCCGTCGCCCCGACGAAGAAAAGCAATCCGCTGAATATCTTTCGTGATGAAGACATTCAGCGGATTTTTCATTGGGTTTTATCCAAAAGAAATCACAACATGCGGCAACGGAAGGACACGGATTTTTCCGCTTTTTCCGCTTTTTCCGCTTTTTCCGCTTAATAGTTTTGGGGAGAATTGCGGCAGAAAGTTCTTTTTCACCGGCTACTGACAAAAGACAGATGAGTACTTTTAATGTTGTGTGAGCCGTACATTATAGACTTTTTTCAAAAACAATCGCTCATATATCAAGGACTCTGAAGTTTTTTCCCAAAGAAAGCCTCAGACAATGCTCAGTATGTTCGCAGCAGAGTAACAAAATGGGAGAACCTAAGCGTAAGCATTGTAAATGGTAGTGCTTTGTATTGAATCACCAACATAAGAGTTTATTCTTTAGTTCAACCGTCGATTCCCATTTCGTCTGCCACACCAAACCTTCTTGTCGTCACGGGAAGGCATGGAATTTTTACGGCGTGCCTTGGAATTTTTACGGGGTGCTTTGGTGTTTTTACAAGGTGCTTGGTAATTTTACTGCACACATCAGTAACTATTCTTACCCTTGCACAAAAGAGAGACGAACGCATGGCTGAAATGACCCTGCGCGCCCCAAAACTATATAGATCGGAAAATCGGAAAATCGGAAAATCGGAAATTTTCGGCACCACGGAATAGAACAATACCCGCACATGGGGATGGAGGAACACACAAAATTTCATGAATTATTTTTTTTGAACACGAAAGGCGCGGAAGGTCTGTGAGTTCTGTGAATTCCGTGGGAGAATAAAAAATTCAAGGCGAAGTGCATGGGGCGAAGCGCATGGAGGTCAAGACTCTGTCTTGACGGGAGTGAACACAAATTATCGTGAATTATCCACGAATTTTCATGAATTTAAATTTCTGTATGCTACAACGTCACGGCAAAAGCGCCACCTACGGTAAGCGTATGAATCCATTCCTTGCTGAGCGTGCTGTGGGGCATCATCAGACCATAGTCCGTAAAGAAACGTATGCCGTAGCGGGCACGTGCACGGAACATGAGAGAAAGCCCCGAGCCCATACAGAAAACGCCACGGTGAGGCACCGTAGCCTCCTTAAGGTGCAACGTGGGAAACTGCGCCCAACCCGTCAGCAACTTGCCGCCTAACAGCCAACGGTTTGAAATGGGATACGACACGTAAGGGCCACAAAGAAGAGACACATTGTCGACCGACTTGTTCTCCGCATTGTTGGAGTTCGTTATCAGCAACGTGTTGGAAGCGGCAAAGCGCCCGCCCACTCCTATATAAGGATTAAAGAAATAAGCACCCTCCAATCCCGCCGTTGAGCCTGAGGACGTACGGAACGATATGTCATCCGACAAATCGTAATTGCCAAGCGGCACATTGTGGCCTACATACAGACTCACGAACGAAGGACGATAATGCTGCGCAAAAGAGTCGGCGGGAATGTCATCCACAAGTCCTTTCTCACGAAATATCATATCCGCCACCCAGTAGCCCAGTTCCGTAGACAACACGCCGACCCCGGCGCCCGTCAGCACGTCGCTGAGCCAATGCTTGTTGTTGGCCATACGCATCAGTCCCGTAGAAGTAGCTGTGGCATAAGCCGCTATGCCCACCCAAGGACTTTTGTGGCCGTATTCCTTGGCAAGCATCGTGGCAGTCATGAAGGCCGTGGCCGTATGGCCCGACGGAAACGAATGGTCGTTCGATCCGTCGGGACGCACCACATGCACCTTGTGCTTTACCGTGTTGACCACCGATGCCATAAGCGCCACCGCCACGGCATCGCCCACAATCATGCGCGACCACGACGAACGTCCCTTCACGCCACAAGCCTTCAGCCCAAGCATCACCGCACCGGGAGCATACTGCGTGTAGTCGTCCAGATGGAAGCGGAAGCGGGGCATATAGTCGTTGCGGAGACGACGAAAGCGTTTGTCCTCGTTCCCTACGGCCATACCGCTTATGAGAAGCGGAAGCCCCACATAAGTGAGCTGGCAAAAGCGCGTTTCGGCATAACGGTCAAGACGCGAGGAAAAATTGCTTTGCGAGAATGCCGGCAAACTGTCCGCAACAGTTTTTTCTGTACTTGCCACAGACTGTACGGCCACAGAATCACGAAGCGTGTCTGCTTCAAGTCCCGCCGCCTTGCCACATATTGTCACGAAAGCCCCAAGCGCTATTATATAAACACGAAGAAATCTGGCCATTAGGTATGATTTGTTCTGATAAGTGCAAAATTAAGCAAAAGCCGCACAAAACCAAATGTCCGATACATACAAAATAAGGAATAGCACAATTTTCATACACAAAAGGAAATGCGAAACGCCACGAAAGTCGTCAATTTGTCACGCAAGCACTCCAAAGCACCACATTTTTGCCTTTCCTTCCGCAAAACGGGGAGAAACGCATAGTCATGTCGGATTAAAATTGCTACTTTTGCCCTGCAAGGAGCGTGCAGCTACACGCAAGGAGCGCTACAAAGCCTTAAATTTCATCGTCACGATTGTAGTTTTTTGCACAATGCGCCATTTTCCCGCAACCGCTAAGTCCGCAAACTTAAGCTCCGATTATTTGTGGGAAGCGTGCAGCACGGCCCTTTCACTAACTCCACACCTAAGCACACATTCAAACCAATGCACACCATATATTTAAAGAGAGGCAAAGCAGAAAGCCTCAAGCGTTTCCACCCGTGGGTGTTTTCTGGCGCCATAGCCAGTGCCGACGGGAAAGCGGAAGAAGGAGAAACTGTACGCGTGGTAAGCCACGAAGGCGAACTGATGGGCTACGGCCACTGCCAGATAGGTTCCATAGCCGTTCGCATGCTCACCTTCACCGACGAACCCATCGACGAAGCCTTTTGGCAGAAGCGTTTGGCAGAAGCCTTCCGTCTGCGCCGCGCGCTTCAGCTCACAGGCCGCGAGGACAACGACATCTACCGTCTCGTCCACGGCGAAGGCGACCGTTTGCCTGGACTTGTCATCGACGTGTATGGCCGCACCGCAGTGATGCAGGCCCATTCCGTGGGCATGCACCTTTGTCGCGAAGCCATAGCCCAGGCTCTCGTAAAAGCCTCAGAAGGACTCATCGACAACGTCTACTACAAATCGGAGACCACCCTACCCTACAAAGCCGACCTCCATCAGGAGAACGGTTTTCTCATCGGCAACGACGAAGGCAACATTGCCACGGAAAACGGGCTGAAGTTCCACATCGACTGGCTCCGCGGACAAAAGACCGGATTCTTTGTGGACCAGCGCGAAAACCGCGCGCTGCTTGAGCATTACGCCAAAGGCCGCAACGTGCTCAACATGTTCTGCTACACCGGCGGCTTCAGCGTCTATGCCATGCGCGGCGGCGCCAACCTTGTCCACTCCGTTGATGCCTCGGCCAAGGCCATAGAACTCACGCGTGCAAACGCCGAACTCAATTTTCCCGGCGACACACGTCATGAAGCATACGCAGAAGACGCCTTCAAATTCCTTGAACAGGCTGGAAGCAACTACGACCTCATCGTGCTCGACCCTCCTGCGTTTGCCAAGCACAAGGATGCACTCCGCAATGCACTGAAAGGCTACACGCGCCTCAACGCCATAGCGTTCCGCAAAATACGTCCGGGCGGCATACTTTTCACCTTCAGCTGCTCACAGGCCGTGAACAAAGACCAGTTCCGCCTTGCCGTTTTCACAGCTGCCGCACAGAGCGGACGCCATGTGCGCATACTCCACCAGCTTCACCAGCCCGCCGACCACCCCATCAACATCTATCACCCCGAGGGGGAATATCTCAAAGGGCTTGTGCTTGAAGTGGAATAAAGCCGCAGAAGCAACCCTAAAGCCTATGACGTTCCAGTTTCTAAAGTTGGAACATTTCCCATAAAGAACATCGAACTCATCTAACAAATACAAATCTAATCGGTATGAAAAGAAACTTACTCTTCGTTTCGCTTCTTGCAGCCGGACTCCTCAGCGTATCGCCTGCCCTTGCACAGGGCCAGACGGTAAAGTTCACCACGGCAAAGGCCGTGGGTGAGACCATCACGCTACAGGTGAACCAGGTAAAAGGCGGAGTGACCGTAGACTGGGGCGACGGAAACGCCGTTTCCTACCCCAAGACCTCCGACGAACTGCTCACCCTTACCGGCACGCTCAAAGGAAGTACCATAACGCTCTCCGCAAGCAAACGGCTCAACACGCTGATTTGCTCCGGCAACGAACTCACAAGCATCGACCTCAGCCAAGCCACCGAGTTGCTCTCGCTCTATTGTCAGCACAACCAGCTCACGACGCTTGACCTCACGGGACTTACCCAGTTGGCCGACCTCAACTGCTCCAACAACCAGCTGACCAAACTCGTGCTCACGGAAAAGGGACAGCCCGCGCTGCAGAACATCGACGTATCCAACAATCAGCTCAAGACCAACACTACGAGCACAAGCTCCACCACGTTTGTGCTTCGCTTATTCGACCTTCAGCACCTCAACATCTCCGGAAACCAGTTCGGCGTGATGAACCTCACGAGCAACACGCAGCTCGACGTGCTCAACTGCGCCAACAATGCGCTCACCAACAAACTAAACCTTGTCATGAACGACTCCATTGCCGTGGTCATGGCACAGAACAACCAGCTCCTTTCCTGCGCCATGCCCTCCAAAGGAGCCACCCGTCTGCGCAAAATGCTTGTAGACGCCAACCAACTTTCCACCCTCGACCTGGAAAGTAGCCTTGCCCTCCACACGCTCACCTGCAGCAACAACCAGCTTTGGCAAATCAACCTGCCCGCAGCCACCACGCTCAACATCATGGACTGCGGAGGCAACAAGCTTTCGTTCAGTTCGCTCCCCAGTGCAGCCCACAAACCTGCGCACATGTCCTACACCCCGCAGGACGAAAATCTCGACATCACGGCTTACCTCAAGAGCGACGATGCGGGCTACTACATTGACCAATGTCCCGAATGGAGCAGCCGCCTCAACGCCGACTACCAGCTCAACCTCCACGACTTCGCACTCGACCCCGACGGCAAGCGTACCATCACCATCACATGGTACGGACGCTCCGGTGAAGGTGAAGTGGCAGCCATGACGAAAGCCAGCGCCAACAACACCTCCGGCGACGTGTTTGCCACCACGAGCAACACCACTTACGGAACTTACTCGTTCATGAACCCGTTCGACGAAGCTTACTGCACACTCACGTGCACCACCTATCCCGAACTGGAATACAAGTCCACCACCTTCCGCGTAAAAGGAAAGAACGACGGCATAGCACAAATCACCGGTGCAGCTTCCGCACTCCATGTTGAAGCCCGCCAAGGACAACTCGTGCTCTCCGCAGCAACCGACACCGCCACTGCCGTATACTCAGCATCAGGCAAACTCGTTTGGAAAGGCACCGTCTATGCCGGAACGCCCACACAACTCCAACTCCCTGCCGGCGTATACGTAGCAGGCGGCCAGAAAGTTGTACTCTAACGTCATCCTACACCTTAAACAAGCATTCAAATGAACCACTTGAAATACATTCTGGGGTGTGCAAGCATCGCTATGGCCGGACTCACGTTTGAACCGCTCATGGCGCAAAGCACACAAACCGCCGAAGGCTTCCCCAGCATCATAGCCCCGACAAAACAGACGGTGAGCTATCGCGAACGCACGCTGTGCTTCGACATCACGGCCAACGTGCCTTTCACCGCCACTTCTTCGGCCGATTGGGCAACGGTTCGCCAAGGCGAAGACGGAGCTGTATACATCCACCTCCAGTCGAACCCCGACGCCACCTCGCGCCAAGCCGTCATCACATTTGCCAATGCCGACAACGGCCTCAGCGAAAAACTTACCATCACGCAAAGCCGCAACGAACTGTCTCCTGAAATAGAAAGCGACACGCAAGTGAAGCCTTCTTCAGCGCAGGCCAACAAGTACCAGAGCGGCGAGGGCATAGAACGCACCTACGACAACAACCTCTCCACCCTCTACCACTCGCCCTACACAGGCTATGAGGTAAGCACGGAAAAACCCATCACGCTGACGTACAACTTCAGTACGGCCAAGCACATCGACTACATCAACTACATCACCCGCACCTCCGGCACCAACGGTAACTTCAAGGAAATAGAAGTATACGCCAAATACGGCGGAAACTCTACCCTTCGCCTCATAGGCACTGCTGACTTCGGCGGAACGGCTGGCGAACACCGTTATAGCCTTACTGCCGACGGACTCGACGACGTAAAGCAGATACAGATAAAAGTGCTCTCGGGTGCCGGCGATTGGGCTTCCTGCGCCGAAATGCAGTTCTGCATAAGAGGCAAAAAGGCCGACATTGGCATATTCACCGACGCTTCTTACTCTGCCCTCAAAGAAGGCACGACCCAAGCCGACATCGATGCCATCGACGACGAGTTCACCGCACAGCTTGCGCAGCAAATCTTCGACAAGACCTACTCTACGGACTACCGCGTGGCTGAATACGACGCCAAACTCAACCCCACCGTACAGTCGGATCTTTGGAACGCTCCCGATAAACTCTACGACCAGGCACACGGCGTAACCGGCATCAACATCAAAAAGGGCAAACACACCATTGCCGTAAGCGGACTCCCCAACGACGACGCCTCGGTAAACTTGCAAATCATCGCATGGTATGTAGGACTTTACGGCACGAACTTCGACGGCGGCAACCCCGTCGAGTACAGTTTCACGCTCCGCAACGGCCTCAACACCATCACCTACGATGACGACTACGACGGCCTGGCCTATGTGGCTTACTACGCCGACGTCAATCCCGAGCTTCAGCCCAAAATAAAGGTTCACTTCATCAACGGTCAGGTCAACGGTTACCTTTCCCTCGACAAGACCAACGAGGAGATGCACGAGATTGCCAAGAAAGCTCCCAACTTCTGCCTCGACGTGGTGGGCACGAACGTACACTCCGTATGGACCTCAAGAGGTGCCGTAAACCCGAAAAACAACTCACAAGTCTCACAAGGCCTTTACGGCAACTGCGTAGCCGTTGACGGCAGTTCACTCGGTTACCGCCAGTTCATCCACGTGCTCGACTCCCTCGTCATTTGGGAACACGAACTGCTCGGTCTGCACAAGTACAACCGCACACCGGACAACCGCACCATGGCGTACGTCAACTTCACCTACTACATGTTCCAAGGCGGACGAGGCGTATCGTTCCACGTAGACCAGGAGCCCCGCGTGCTCAGTTGCAAGAAGCTCATCACGTCGGACGACGATGCCATTTGGGGACTCTCCCACGAATGGGGTCACCAGCACCAGATGCAGCCCTACTTCTGCTGGGCCGGTATGGGTGAAGTGACGAACAACATGAACTCCTACTACAACATCATGCGCATGGGCTACCGCTCTTCCGACAAGATTAACCAGTGGACTCCTGCCCGCAAGCATTTCATCACCGCCGACTACTCCGACATTGAGGCAAGCTCCAAGGGCTCAAGCGCCAAAGGTTCGCGCAACAGCAGCATGCGCTACCGTGCTTACACCGAGCGCAACACGCTGAGCCGCGAGTCGCTCCGCAAGTTCTGCGAAACGATGGTCGACTCCACCATCACAGACTATGCCACCGACCCGACGCATGCTCTCGCACTCAACGAAGTAGGTGTGGGCGAAGTGCTCTGCCCCTTCATCAAACTCTACTCTTACTTCACGACCAACGGCAAACCCGACTTCGCTCCCGACTGGTACGAGTCGCTTCGCCAGAACGACGACGAAAACGGTTCGCAGGTGGAGAAGCAAGGCGCCGCAGACAAGTACGAACTTCTTGCTTCCGTGCAGAACAACAACAAGAACGCAAAGTTCGCCACGTTCAAGTCGCTCTATCCATCATCCGTTTGGGTTACGAACAAGTACGTAGATGCAAGCAGCTCACGCTGGGAAAACTCCATCCCCTACGTGCTCAACTACATCCGCAAGACTTCGCGCCTTTCCGGCTACAACCTCATTCCCTACTTTGAGCGTTGGGGTTTCCTTCGCCAGGTGGCTCTTTGCATCGGCGACTACGGAAACAAGTGGTTCATTCTCACTCCCGAGATGTACAACGAATTCAAAGCCGACATGGAAGCACTCGTCACCAGCGGCGAACTGAAAGAAATGCCGGAAGGCATGGTGGAAGAAATCTCCAACTGCCCCGAAATGTTCCAGACCCGCCCGACGTTTGAGAACTAAACACATTCGAGCTTCTGTGTTCTTCAAAGACCGAAACTTGAACAATACACTTTACGAACAAAGCCGCAAGCAAGAGAGCCTGCGGCTTTGTTTGCGTTTGAGGAAACACAAATTATCGTGAATTAACCATGAATTTTCATGAATTGTTTTTTGAATACGAAAGTTCTGTGAGTTCTGTGAATTCTGTGGGAGAATTAAAAATTTGCGATGCCAGCGCATGGGGCGAAGCGCATGGAGGTCAAGACTCTGTCTTGACGGGGAGTGAACACAAATTATCATGAATTAACCGCGAATTTTCATGAATTGTTTTTTGAACACAGAAGGCACGGAAGTTGTGTGAGTTCTGTGAGTTCTGTGGGAGAATTATAAATTCCACACGAATGAATGTTCAAGTTATTTTTTAACGCATACATATCCCCTAAAGAGAGTTCAATGCGGAAAAACTTTACTTTCGTCTTCGTACTTCAAGTGCCATGCACTATATTTGCATTAAAATAGGCTTAAAGCCAAATGAAACGTTTACTGGAATTCCGATGAAACCCATATTTATAGCTGGCCCCTGCGTGATTGAATCTGCCGAACTGCTCGACATCGTAGCAGCAGAACTCGTAAAGATTCAAAAAGCCACAAACGCAGAAATCTATTTCAAGGCCTCGTTCGACAAGGCCAACCGCACTTCCATCCATTCTTTCCGCGGCCCCGGACTTGAGAAGGGACTGCAGATGCTTTCCGACGTAAAGGAAAAGTACGGCCTCCCGTTGCTTACCGACATACACGAAAGTTACCAAGCCGCAGCCGCAGGCGAAGTGGTCGACGTGCTTCAGATACCGGCTTTTCTCTGCCGCCAGACCGACCTCCTCGTTGAAGCGGCCAAAACAGGGCGCACGGTAAACATCAAGAAAGCACAGTTTCTCTCCGGCGACGACATGCGTTACCCCGTAGAGAAATGCCGCGAAGCGGGCGCACAGACCGTTTGGCTCACGGAACGTGGAAACATCTACGGCTACAACAACCTCGTAGTGGACTTCCGCAACATTCCCCTCATGCAGCAATACGCCGACCGCGTCATTATGGACTGCACCCACTCCGTGCAGCGCCCCGGCGGTTCAAACGGCACCACCGGCGGCGACCGCCGTTACGTTCCGCAAATGGCACTTGCCGCAAAGGTATTCGGCGTCGACGGGTATTTCTTCGAAACGCACCCCGATCCTGAAAAAGCGTTGAGCGACGGCCCCAACATGCTTTACCTCAAGGATTTCGCCGGAGTGGTAAACGACTTGCTTAAGAACTAACGAAGAGAATCACATATCATGAGTAAATGGACTGAAGTAGCAGAAAAGTGCTTACGCGACGAGGCACAGGCTCTGCTTGAAATGATACCCCACATCGATGAGCAGTTCGACAAGACCGTCGACCTCATTCTCCACTGTACGGGAAAACTCATCGTAACGGGAGTGGGAAAGAGCGGACACATCGGCGCAAAGATTGCAGCCACGCTTTCCTCTACGGGTACACCGAGTTT
Source organism: Bacteroidaceae bacterium (assembly GCA_963649665.1). Taxonomy (GTDB): domain Bacteria; phylum Bacteroidota; class Bacteroidia; order Bacteroidales; family Bacteroidaceae; genus Alloprevotella. The sequence goes on from CAVJJO010000013.1 coordinate 19,014, forward strand.
CTTCATCAACCCGCTTGACGCCTTCCACGGCGACCTCGGCGTAATACAAAACGACGACGTAGTGCTCGCCATCTCCAACTCGGGACAGACGGACGAACTGCTGCGTTTCCTCCCCTACTTGCTCGAGCGGAAAATACCCGTTATCGGCATGAGCGGAAATCCCAAATCGCTCCTTGCACAGTATGCCACGGCGCACCTCAACGTAGCGGTGAGCCACGAAGCATGTCCGCTCGGACTTGCGCCCACATCCTCCACGACAGCCACGCTTGCCATGGGCGACGCGTTGGCCTGCGCACTGATGGAAGCCCGCAACTTCAAAGCATCGGACTTCGCGCAGTACCACCCCGGCGGCACACTTGGCAAACGCCTTCTGACACGTGCCCGCGACGTAATGCGCACGGAAGACCTTCCCGTCATTCCGCCCACGATGAAATTGGGCGAAGCGGTCATCCACGTGAGCAACGGCCGTTTGGGACTCTGCATAGCTGAAGAAGACGGCAAAGTGGTAGGCATCATCACCGACGGCGACATACGCCGTGCCATGGAAAATTCGCAGAGCAGCTTCTTCTCGCTGACCGTGGCCGACATCATGACGCGCGCCCCCAAGGTGGTCAGCCCCGACACGAAGATTACGCAAATCGACGAGATTCTGCACCACCACAAGATACACTCCGTGCTGGTTGTCGATGCCGAACGCCACCTCATAGGCGTGGTAGACTCGTTCAGCACCATGATTTGAAGCGCTGCAGAAGCCTCCAACAGCAAAGGAACTCAGACAAGATAACGAGAAAGCCCGGCGGAAACTATTCCTGTCGGGTTTGTCTCATTTTTCTACACCGCGCCTGGAGGCCCCGCCTGAAAGCGCTTGCCCATCACGCCGCATCCCTGTCGGCATTCTCACCGTACTACCTATGTACCTACTCCGCCTAAGATGAATTACCGGTTCACACTCATAATACTGTTTAGCGCATTAATGACCATCCCCGCCCTTGCTGCATGGAACCCCTACTGCAACAACACGACAAGCAACGACTCCGACATCGTGGAATTTCTTCACGATGACTACGACGTGAAATTCACCGACAACAACAGCGTGGTGATTTTCAAGAACGGCCGTGAAAAATTTGCAGACCTCTTCCCCGCCATCGAAGCCGCCAAGGAAAGCGTGCACATGGAATACTTCAATTTCCGCAACGACTCCATTTCGCGCGAGCTTTTCGCCATTCTCGTGCGCAAGGCAGCCGAAGGCGTAAAGGTGCGCGTGCTGTTTGACGGTTTTGGAAACAGTTCGAACAACCGTCCGCTGCGCACCTGGCACCTCGACAGTCTGCGGGCACGAGGCATAGAGATATACGAATTCGACCCCTTGCGCTTTCCGTGGGTAAACCATGTGATGCACCGCGACCACCGGAAGATAGTAGTCATCGACGGACTTGTAGCCTACACCGGAGGCATGAACGTGGCCGACTACTACATCACGGGCAAACCCGAATTCGGCGAGTGGCGCGACATCCATGCCCGTGTGGAAGGCGATGCAGTGGCAAGTTTGCAGAAAGTGTTCATCGACTTTTGGAACAAAACGACTCATCAAAACATCCATGGCACGCAATACTACCCCGGCGAGCGGTCGAGCAAGGAAATCTCCGCCACGCTCCAGCCCGACGTCACACCTACGGCGGGAGCAAAACGCATCGGCGTGGTCAACCGCGACCCGTACACCTCTCCCCATATCATTCACGACACCTTCGTGCAGGCGCTGCGGGGAGCAAAGAAGCGTGTGCTCATCATCAACCCCTACTTCACACTTTGCCGCCACATCAAGCGCGCGCTGCGCGAAGCTGCGGAGCGCGGAGTGGACGTGCAAGTGATGGTGTCGGCCAAAAGCGACATACCCATCACCCCGCGCGTAGTGGAATACAACGTGCACCAACTTATGAAACGCGGTGTAAAGGTCTATTTCTTTGAAGGCGGTTTCCACCACAGCAAGATAATGATGGTCGACGGCGAGTACTCTTTCTTCGGTTCGGCAAACCTCAACAGCCGCAGCCTTTCGTTCGACTACGAGTGCAACCTCCTCGTGGACGACGCCGCCACTACGGCACAGCTGGAAGAAATATTCGAACACGACCGCGACACACGCTGCTTCCTCCTCACTCCCGAAACGTGGAAGAAATTCGGACGCTGGAAGCATTTCAAGGGATGGCTCTTCCATTTCCTCACTCCCTTCGTCCGCGAGGAACACCCCATCCACCACTTACGTCCCCATAAGTTTACAGACAAAAACCAAACGAACCCTTATGCGTGAAACGAAGTTTACCATCCTAAAGTCCATTGCCATCATACTCGTGGTGCTCTCCCATGCGGGAGTGCCCGGATGGCTCAACCACTTTCTCTTTATATTCCACGTGCCCGCGTTCTTCCTTTGTGCGGGCTACTTCTTCCACACGAAATATGCTACCGACGACCGCACCTTCGTCGTGCGCCGCATAAAAGGTCTCTACTGGCCTTTTGTGCGCTGGAGCGCGTTTTTCCTTGTTTTCCACAACCTGTTCTTCCACTTAGGCCTGCTTAGCGAAACCTACGGCAATGCCGACGGCGGAGTGCTTCACCCCTACACCTGGAGCCAGTTCGGACAGCACCTATGGAGCGTGGTGACCAACATGTCGGGCTACGATTCTTTCCTTTGCGGTACATTCTGGTTTTTCCGCGCACTCTTCATTGCAAGCATTGCCTTCCTCGTGCTCTTCAAACTTTTCGGAAAGTCGGAAAAGCTTCGGGAAAATGTGCAAAGAGGCTGGGCCATTCTGCTCTTCACCTCCGTACTGCTTTTGTGGAAAGAGAGTTGCGGACTGAAAATCACCGGTGTTTCGGGCGGCGGATACCGCGAACTGATGGGACTTTGGTTCATGGCGGCAGGCTTCCTTCTCCGACAATACGACGTCTGCGCGAAACTCACGTGGAAGGTGGCTGTGCCTTCACTACTGGTGTTTGCTGCCTTCGGCACATGGTGGCCGTCGCTTATGGAAATCAACCCCGACATGGCGCACATGCTACGTCTTCCGCTCCCAGCCATAGCCAGTTTCCTTGCCGTGCTCTACGTTTCCACGTTTATCGACAGCAAATCAAAATATCTACGGCGTGCCCTCGTCTACATCGGCGACCGCACACTCTACATCTTCGCCTTCCATCTCTTGGCATTCAAGTTGGCGAGCGCCATCAAAGTGGGAGTCTACGGCTTGCCATGGGAAGCCATCGGCGGTCATCCCTTTGTGCACCAGCCTGCCAACAATGCATTCTTCGTGATTCTCTATCTCGCAAGCGGCGTGGCTCTTCCGTTGCTGTGGATCGTAGGCTACCGGCACGTTGCCGCGCACGTCACATTCACCGAGAAGCAACTTCTGGGCTATTCCCTCCAAAGCGTTCAACATCTTCTGCACTATGCAGCTGTTGGTGCGCACACACTATGGCTCATCATAAAAGGTTGCGCACGTTCCTTTGTTGAGGGAATAAAAGCCATCATAGAAGCCTCGAGCACGAAACAAGAATAGATTTCATATAGAAGATAGCCTAAAACGAAGAATGTTCCGCACGTTGCGGAACATTCTTCGTTTTATTTATGTTCATAAAATAACGTGAGCATTTTTGATGCGAAGCACATGGGGCGTTTTCCAGTTGCGCATGGGGGTGACGTTTTCAAAAACGTCACGCTCTACACGGCCTCACGCAGTCACGGACTGTTTTTCGTGCTTCGCTTTATCACCTCCGCCCTAGTCTATCAAAACGTATGTGTAAACCGCTATAGTGGTATTCTGTCGTTCGTGCAAAAAAATGTAGTGAAAGCTGTAATGTTCGTGCGAATAAATGTACCTTTGCGACGAATGTTCGTGCAAAAAAATGTAGCCATGGAGAGAAACGTCATCAATCAACTCATAGAATGGAAAAATAAAAAGAATCGCAAACCGCTGATTCTTAATGGTGCAAGACAGGTAGGAAAGACATATATCTTGCAAGAGTTTGGCAATAGATGCTACGAGAAAGTGGCATACGTTAACTGTGACAAGAATGAGATGATAGAGAAGATATTCACACAGGACTATCATATAGAGCGAATAATACTCTCTCTGTCTGCCCTTCTCCATGTCAACATAGAACCAGAGAACACCCTTGTTATCTTCGACGAGGTGCAGGAGAATCCCGTCGTGCTCAACTCGCTGAAGTATTTCTGCGAGGATGCGCCGCAATATCATGTGGCGGTGGCTGGTTCGCTTCTTGGCATATCGCTACATGGCGGCACGTCGTTCCCAGTGGGTAAGGTTGACATGATAAAGATGTTTCCGATGACCTTTGACGAATTTCTTTTGGCTATGGGTGAAGAATCCTTGGTCAAATTGCTCACTTCCAAAGATTTCTCGCTTATTGATTCTTTGTCGTTGAGGTTTACCGACTATCTGCGCCGATACTATTATGTGGGAGGCATGCCGGCAGCTGTCCGTGAGTTTGCAGAGAGCAAGAATCTGGAGGAAGTGCGCAATATACAGAAACAGATTCTCTTTGACTATCGGCGCGATTTCTCTAAACATGCTCCTTCACAGGAAGTACCACGCATCAACATGGTGTGGGACTCCATCCCTGCCCAGTTGGCAAAGGAAAACAAGAAGTATATTTTCGGTGCTTTGCGTAAAGGAGCTAGAGCCTCAGAGTTTGAGATGGCTATCCAATGGCTCATTGATGCTGGACTCGTTTATCAAGTCAACCGAGTTACAGCTCCTGAGATGCCACTGAAGTTTTATGCGGAAATGTCCGTATTCAAACTCTTTATTCTCGACATCGGTCTGATGGGCGCGATGGTGGATGCTCCGGCGGAGAGTATCCTGGTGGCAGACACGCTGATGAAGGAATACAAGGGTGCTTTCACCGAACTGTTTGTTCTGACGCAACTTATGGCTACACAATTACCTATTTATTATTTCAGTAGCAATGATTCGCGAGTGGAAATCGACCTAATGGTACAGCATGGTTCTCTCATCACGCCAATAGAGATAAAGGCGGAAGAGAATGTCCACGCCAAGTCGCTCCGCACATTCATCGGCAAGCATCCTACGCTCAAAGGCCTGCGCCTCTCCATGAAACCCTTTCAAGACCAAGGGTGGATGGAAAACAGGCCGCTCTATGCCATAGGAGCATGGTTGTAAAGGTTGACACTGAAATACAAAGAGCTACGGACAAACGTTGATATTGTGTGGTTTTTGCCGTAGCATAGTCGAGTGTCCTTTTTATGGAGGCGAGTGTATTACACTCAATTTTCGGATTTAGGGAGAATTAAAAAATCAAGGCGCCAGCGCATGGAACCCAATCCGTCAACCTTCGTTCTCGAGTTTCTCCCAAAAGCTGTCGAGGTCTTCGTCGAGCCCCTGGAGAAAATCGCCGTTAATCACAATGGTTTCGTCGTCGACCAAATACAAGTCGGCCACGGTTTCGCGGTCGTCGTCGAGCAGCACATAAGAGTAAGGCTTCAGCACGTTCACGTTCTCCGTCACGTCCTTGATGCGCCTTATAGCCTGCTGGAGCACAGGCTGCACCTCACGATAGAAATTCTCGTCGCTGTTGCCAATCCATTCTTCCACCACGCAACGCGTAAGTTCGTTGTCGTCGTCGTCAAAGATAAGGAGTTCGCCGCTTTCCTGCTTCACCTGAAGGAGCAGGTCGGTGAGCGGCGGACAGTCTACGTCGGAAGGAAATTTTGAGGAAGCCTTGCGCAAGGCACGCTCTATTTGCTGAAAAGTCTGTTCTGATACGTTCATGGCTTTAAGAATTTGGAACAAATGTACCACTTTTTTGCTTTGCCCAACCGCAGCGAAAGCGTTTATTTGTACATTTGACACTCCAAACGAACCTTTCCTTCATGAAAAAGACGCTTCTTCCCCTCATTCTTGCCCTTCCTTTGCTTCACGCGCCCCACAGCGCATCTGCGCAAACGTTGCTTCCCCTTCCGCAGCAAGCCACCATGGGCAAAGGCCATTTCTCTACCGCCCTGCCCTACACGCTCCATAATAATATAGGCGCAGAAGCCGACAACGTCTACACCCGTTCCCTGCTCCAGACCGCTGCCGAAGGTCACACAGGGAAGCGCGCCGTAGTGTTCGACAGACTAAAAGGCACAACTTCTACAAGTCCCGAAGCCTACCGCATACACGCCACGCCCGACACGCTTGCCGTCTATGCCAACACGCCCGAGGGCTTTCTGCGCGCCGGACAAACCCTTGCGCAACTTACCGAAAAAGGTAAAATCGCCGTTGCCGACATCACCGACTCGCCGGCCTATGCTTGGCGCGGTGTGATGCTCGACGTGTCGCGCCACTTCTTCCCCATTGAGTTTCTCCGCAAGCAAGTGGACGTGCTTGCCCGTTACAAAATAAACCGTCTCCACCTCCATCTGACCGACGCCGCTGGTTGGCGCATGGAAATCAAACGCTATCCGCGACTCACCTCCCTTGCGGCTTGGCGCACCGACTCGTTATGGAAAACATGGTGGAACGACGGTAAGCGCCATTACGCCTCCGCCGACTCTGCGGGAGCCTACGGCGGATTCTACACGCAAGACGAACTTCGCCATTTGGTAAGCTACGCCTCAGAGCGCGGCATCACGATTGTGCCGGAAATAGAGATGCCGGCCCACTCCGAAGAAGTGCTCACCGCCTACCCCGAACTTTCCTGCACCCATGAGCCTTACCGCCAGGCAGACTTCTGCCCCGGAAGCGTGGCCACCTATGATTTTCTGGAAAATGTGCTCCGCGAAGTGATGGATGTGTTCCCCTCCAAGGAAATCCATGTGGGAGGCGACGAAGCCGGGAAGGCTTCGTGGGGCAACTGCCCGCTGTGCAGCGAGAAGATGAAAGAACTCGGACTTGACAATGTAGACGGACTGCAAGCGCACCTCATTGCCCACATGGGGCATTTCCTTGAAGCCAACGGCCGCCAGCTCGTCGGATGGGACGAAATCACCTCGGGCAACCTTTCACCCCAAACCACCGTCATGGTGTGGCGGGGCACGGAGAAAGCCGGCGAAGCCATCCGTCACGGCTACGACGTGGTGCTCTCACCGGGTGCCTACTGCTATCTCGACTCTTACCAAGACGCTCCTCCCTCTCAGCCCGAAGCCATCGGCGGATACCTGACACTCGAGAAAGTGTACAGTTTCGTTCCCGGAGCAGACCTCTCTGCCGAAGAGCGCACACACATCAAGGGCATACAGGGCAACCTTTGGACGGAATACGTGCCTACTGCGTCGCATGCCGAATATATGCTCTACCCCCGTGTGCTTGCCATTGCTGAAACGGGATGGCACGGAACGGAGAAAAAGAATTTTCCTGAATTCAGAAGCCGTGCGGCAGAAGAAACGAAACGGCTAAGACGCGAAGCTTCGGTCAACGCTTTCGACATTGCCCGAGAGAAAGGGGAACGCACCGAGCGTGCAGTTTCCGTGAAGCATAAAGCGCTCGGAGCAAAGGTTACCTACAACCTACCCTACCACGACTACTACCCTGCCGCCGGCGAAGGCTCGCTCACCGACGGACTCCGTGGCGGATGGGCCAACAACGACGGACGCTGGCAAGGCTTCATCAGCGGCAAACGCTTTGACGTAACGCTCGACCTCGGCCGCCCCACTAAAGTAAGCCAAGTGAGCACCGACTTCATGCAAGCCTGCGGACCGGAGATTTTCTATCCATCGGCCTATATCGTAAGTCTAAGTACCGACGGCGAGAACTTCACCGAAGTATGCCGCCAAACGTACACATCCGAAAAGACCATTCAGCCCGACGTTCGCACCTGTGCTTGGAAAGGTCGTGCCACAACGGCGCGCTACATCCGCGTGCAAGCCCTGCCTTCTTCCTTTGGCGGCTGGATATTCACAGACGAAGTGGTGGTAAAGTAGAGCTTAGCAACTTGTAAAAATAACACGAATTTCCATGAATTAACCGCGAAACAACGTTCGGCGGCCGAAGGGAAAGCCAATTATCATGAATTGTTTTTTGAATACGCAAGCCGCGCCTTGTTCCAAAAATAATTTATGGTAATTCGCGGTTAATTCATGAAAATTCGTGTTCCTCCCCCTCCGTCAAGACAGAGTCTTGACCTCCATGCGCTTCGCCCCATACGCTGGCACCTTGATTTTTTTCTCCCACAGAATCCACAGAATTCACAGAACTTTCGTGTCTTCTGTGAATTCTGTGGGAGAAAATTGAAGTTACATGCGCTGCAAACAAACCTTTCGATTGTTAATTTTCGAACTCTCGTTTTTTCGTCCGCAAGCATCAAACTAGAGAGAGCAACGATGGTTTTCTTCCCCTTATCAGCACAAATCCGCTGCATCAAGGCATTTCCTGACAACTCCCCCTAGGCCCAAAACGTTGGGCTTAAGGGGAGTTTTTTCTAGATGCCTTGGAATTTTCACGATGAAGGCTCCTTTTTTAGCGCCATAGGGACGCTTTATGCAGCAGCATGCAGCGAATTCTGAATAGACATGTATTTTACCGCAATAAGATAGATTATTATGCACGCCGAAAATCGTGTATTTTCGAGCGTATGTGCGTCTGATAATTTCTACGCGATTCTCAGTGTTAAAAAATCAGCCCTTAGAGCATAGTGACTGGCGCAATGGCATATCGTTTTTGCACATTTCCACAAAAATATAAGTCACGGTCTATGCACATTCCCAAGAAAAACGTAATTTTGCACCCGATTTGTCCCTACGGAGGCTCCAAAGCCTTACGTGTGATGGCGAATTAAGCGAGAGAAAGCCGCTCTGCACCTCGATGCGAAAGCATACGTGCAACGTGGCCGACACTTAATTTAGAGTAACACAACTAAAATCAAACCAACCACAATGAAGCAAATTGCAATCAGCGGTACCGCCCGTACCGGCCTCGGCAAGAAAGCCACAAAGGAAATCCGCAAGTCAGGCAACGTGCCCTGCGTAATCTACGGAGAACAGAAGGACGCAAATGGCGCCCCCGTAGCCGTTCACTTCACCGTAAGCGAGAAGGAAATCAACAAGCTCATCTACACTCCCCACATCTACCTCGTTGACATCAACATCGACGGTGTTGACCACAAGGCTGTACTCAAGGAAGTACAATTCCACCCCGTTAAGGACAACGTGCTCCACGTTGACTTCTACGAAGTACACGCAGAGAAGCCCATTGTAATGGGTGTACCCGTTGTAGCAAAGGGTCTCGCAGAAGGTGTACGCGCCGGTGGTCGCTTGATGATGATGATCCGCAAGCTCCAGGTACGCGCCCTCTACAGCGCCATCCCCGAAAAGCTCGAAGTAGACGTAACGAGCCTCCAGCTCGGCAAGAGCATCAAGGCTGGCCAGCTCAGCTTCGACGGCCTCGAAATGGTAACTCCCAAGGAAGTTATCGTTTGCACCGTCAAGATGACCCGTGCCGCTGCCGGTGCTGCCGCTGCAGCTGCAAAGGCAGCTGGAGCATAAGCTTTCTGACACATACGGTCCGCTCCGCACACGTTGCGGAGTGCGCCTAAAAGAACCTATGAGGTTATGCCACTATTCGTGTAAGCTTCAGTTGCCGAACATGCTTCGCGCTGAACCCCACGCAATGGGCATAACCTCATAATTTATAGGTGGCAATTATAACATAGGGTGGCTACACGCAAGCCTGCAAGCGAGCCACGTCCACCCACTTACTGAAAACCTCATGAACTATCTTATTGTAGGTCTCGGCAACATCGGCGACGAATATGCCAAGACACGCCACAACATAGGATTCCGCGTAGTTGACACGCTGGCACGCGAAGGCGGCGTGGAGTTTGAAGACAAACGCTACGGCTTCGTAGCCACGCTCAAGGTGAAAAACCAAACGCTCACCTTGCTCAAGCCCTCCACCTACATGAACCTTTCGGGCAATGCCGTGCGTTACTGGATGAACGAAAAGAAGATTCCCGTGGAGCGCCTGCTCATCGTAGTGGACGACCTCGCGCTTCCCTTCGGCCACCTCCGCATGAAGCCCTCAGGGAGCGAAGCCGGCCACAACGGCCTCAAGCACATCACCTCCGTGCTCGGTTCGCAGAAATATGCCCGCCTGCGCTTTGGCATAGGCAACGACTTTCCGCGAGGAGGACAAGTGGACTTCGTGCTGGGCGAGTTTGGCGAAGAAGACCTCCAGACCATGGACGAGCGGCTCAAAGCCGCCGCAGAAGCCGTCAAGACGTTCTGCCTTGCAGGCATCAACGTGGCCATGAACCAGTACAACAACAAGTAATAGAAGTTTCGGATTTAAACGCGAACGGGCTGAAAGCCCAAAAGCGCCTGGGCCTTCAGGCCGTTTTCCCCTAAATCTGAAACTTGAATAAGTAAACATATGGAAGCACGTTTGGACAAATGGCTATGGGCAGCGCGCATCTACAAAACGCGCACATTAGCCTCCGACGCCTGCAAGAACGGGCGCGTATGCATCAACGGCGCGCAAGCCAAACCCTCACGCACCGTAAAAGACGGCGACGAAGTAAGCGTAAAGAAGTCGCCCATTACCTACACATTCCGTGTGAAACAAGCCATCGAGAAACGTGTGGGAGCACGCCTGTTGCCCGAAATTCTCGACAACATCACCACCCCCGAGCAGTACGAACTCCTCGAAATGAGCCGCATCAGCGGATTTGTGGACCGTGCCCGCGGAACCGGGCGTCCCACGAAGAAGGATCGGCGCGCGCTCGACGATTTCACCGGAGAGGTGCCCGAATTCTTCCCGGACGACCCCTTCGACCTTGACGACTGACCCCCTATTCCACCCCCGTTACTCCAACACCTCTCTTCATGCAAACACCCCAATGGGCACCCGCCGTCGTGCTGGTCGATGCCGACTACCTCGACCAAGTGGCTGCCAACCTCACCGCCCACTTCTCTTCCCGCATAGGCCGCGAACTCTCACGCGCCGACCTCTGCCGTTGGCTCGACTGCATTGCCCTCGACAGCGGCATAACCCCAGGCGACAACCGCATCCAGGCTGTGTTCATCCACAAAAAGGAAAGTCTGGCGCTCTCCTGCTTCACCCCATCGAGCTACGCCGCCGAACTCAACGCGCAAGCCTTCAAGGATCGCATTGCCGAGTTTGAACTCCTCTCCTATGCGGTAGAAGACATCGTGTCGTTCAACGACTTCTTCACGCAATCGCTTACCGCCATTGCCGATGCCAAAGAAGCGAAGCGCGTCATCGTGGTAGCCGACACCGCCATTTACGGAGACGACATCAAGCGCATCTGCGACAACACCGACGGAAAGCAATTTGCCACCTTCTCCATGCAGCCTTTTGAAGCCAAGGGAGTTGACGCGCAGATTCTTGGCTTTTCCCTTCTTTTCGCACTTGGCATCAAAGCCGACGAACTGAAATAAAAGTTCCCCACATTTGCCTTGCAAAAAGCTTTCCCGTAACTTTGTGGGAAACTTTCCAGGCGGCAGTCCACAGCAAGAGGCATCCGCCATCAATCTCCATTTTCCCAAACCATTATGGATAACGCAACCATCCAACGCATCAAGCAACGCTACGGCGTGGTCGGCAACTGCGAAGCGCTCAACCGCGCACTCGAGATTGCACTAAAGATAGCCCCCGTTGACCTTTCCGTGCTCGTCACGGGCGAGAACGGCGTGGGCAAGGAGGTGTTTCCGCGCATCATACACGACCACAGTTTGAGGAAAAACAAAAAATACTTTGCCGTCAACTGCGGAGCCATCCCCGAAGGCACCATCGACTCCGAACTCTTCGGACACGAGAAAGGTGCATTCACCGGCGCCGTAGAGCAACGCGAAGGCTACTTTGCCGCTGCCAACGGCGGTACGCTGTTTCTCGACGAAGTGGGCGAACTGCCCATGCAAACGCAGGCACGCTTGCTGCGCGTGCTTGAAACGGGCGAATATATCCGCGTGGGATCGAGCGAAGTGCGCAAGACCGACGTGAGAATCGTGGCAGCCACAAACGTCAACATGGAGAAGGCCATAGCCGACGGAAAGTTCCGTCAAGACCTCTACTACCGACTCAACACCATCAGCATAAGCATTCCCGCCTTGCGCGAACGCGGCACCGACGCCTCGCTCCTCTTCCGCAAATTTGCGCTCGACATGAGCGAAAAGTACAAGATGCCGCCCATCCGCCTCGACGATGCCGCACAGCAAATGCTCCTCGCCTACTCGTGGCCCGGAAACGTGCGACAGCTCAAGAACCTCGCGGAAAACATGAGCGTCACCTCGGAAGAACGGCTTATCTCCTCAGAAATACTCAGCCATTATCTTCCCGCTGAGTCGAAAGGCACACAACTCGTGACCGTAGGCGACAACCACACCAGCCACAGTTTCGAAAACGAGCGCGAAATACTCTACCAGATTCTCTTCGACCTGCGACGCGACGTCACCGAACTCAAGCGCATAGTCCGCGAGCAGCAAAACGAAATAAACTCCGGGCATGCCGCCATAGCCACACAAAACGGGCTCACAGTGTTCAAGGACGACGCGCCACGCTCCACCAACGCACAGCTTCTGCCCAAAGACGACGAGCAACTTCCGCTGTGGGAAGAGATCAACGACGAAAGCACTCCCGCCACCCCGCAGCGCGAAACGGCAAGCCACACCACGGCGACGCCTCAAACGGCCAAACCCGCCGTACAGTCGCTCGACCAACTCGAACGCGGCCTCATTCAGCAAGCTCTTCACGAAAACAACGGACGGCGAAAGGCTGCAGCCGAGCAGCTCGGCATATCCGAACGCACACTCTACCGCAAAATAAAAGAATACGGACTGGAGTAACCCCCGCATTCGCCACATGTCCCAACCGCCACTCTTCCTCCCGCGCAATATGAAAAGACACCTCATAGCCCTCTTCCCAGCCTTGCTCCTGCTTTTGCTCACGGCTTGCAGCATCAGCTACAAATTTACAGGCACAAGCATCAACTACGACCTGATAAAGACCATACAACTGGACAAAATAGCCAACCGCGCCCCCTATGGATGGGCACCGATGGAAGCTATGTTCAACAATACGCTGCAAGACAAATATGCCAACCAGACACGGCTCAAAATCGTAAAGCGAAGCGGTGACCTCCACATAGCCGGAGAAATCACGGGCTACGACCAGTTCAACAAAGCAGTGTCCGCCGACGGCTACTCCTCACAAGTGCAACTGCGCATGACGGTAAACATCCGCTTCAACAACTCCAAGACCAACGAGAGCTGGGAGAAGCAATTTTCCGCCACCACGCAATACAACTCCAACCTTCAGCTCTCCGCTGTGCAGGAACAGCTCGTCACCGAAATGACGAACGACCTCTGCGACCAAATATTCAATGCCACCGTAGCTGACTGGTAAACCCCTACCGCGGACTTCGTAAAACCTACAATCATCCCAAGCAATGCCTGCAATTGCCGAACTCATAGCCCATCCCGAACGCCTTGGAAAGGACACCATCTACGGTCTGCGCGAAACGGTGGCAAAATATCCCTACTACCAGACAGCAAGGCTTTTGTTCCTGCAAAATCTCTTTCTGCTGCACGATGCTTCGTTCGGAGAAGAACTGCGCAAAGCCGCACTCTACATACCCGACCGACGCAAACTCTTCCGCATGGTAGAAGGCGAGAACTACGAAATAAAACCGTCGCCCATCCACCGCGACCCGCAACCCCACCCCACCGGCGACCGCACACAAACGCTCATCGACGACTTCCTCAGCACTTCTGAAGAGAGCAACGCCCCGAAAGGCAGAAAACTCACCATAGCCGACGCCACCACCGACTACGCAGCCTACCTGCTGCAACTCGACGACGCCGAGCCTCAACCCGCCACTCCCCAAGCACCTGCACAAACCAACCGCAGCGCCACACTCATTGACGACTTCATAGAGAACAAGCCCGAGCGCATTCAACTGAAAGAAACTCCTGAATACGTGCCCGACATAGCCGACGACAACAACGACTCTGCCAACACCCCCGACGAAGGCTATCTCACCATGACGCTCGCAAAAATCTACATCAAACAGCAACGCTACGAGAAAGCGCTTGAAATAATACGTAAAGTAAACTTGAATAATCCGAAAAAAAGTAGTTACTTTGCAGACCAGATTCGTTTCTTACAGAAACTGATAATAAACAAAAACCACAATAAACAATAAGCAAATGTATACAGTACTCGTTATTTTGGCTGTCATCGTAGCAGTTCTGCTCACGTTCATCGTACTCATCCAGGAGTCCAAGGGCGGTGGCTTGGCCTCAAACTTTGCCGCATCTAACCAAATTATGGGCGTACGCAAAACTACCGACGTGGTGGAGAAAGCCACTTGGACGCTTGCTGCAGTACTCGTAGTGCTCGCCGTAGCCACTATATTCTTCGCTCCTCGCGCACAGGACGTCGATTCCGTTGTGACAACAGCACAACCCGAAGCACAGACTACCGCTCCCGCAGCACCTGCCGCATCGTCCACTCCCGCAGCTCCCGCAGCTAACCAATAAGAGGACGAAAGCCATAAAGTCTTTATAATTCAAAGAACAACAAAAAGAGTGAACCGTACGTTCTTGACACATCGTCAAGCAACTGCCGTTCACTCTTTTCTTTTGTAATGGCACACACATGCGGGTGCTTCCTCTATTTTCCGTAAAGAAATCCGCCCTTTTCAATGAATATCCTCACACGCATTTACTTCAGCCTATATCTTCTTCTTTTCTTCGGAACTGCACAAGACGACGCGCTTCACCTACTTGAATGCCAGATTGCAGGAAAGCAGATGCCGCACACGCCATGGCTCGTAGCCATAGCGCTCACTGCTGTAGGCATCGGGCTTGTCCGTGCGTTGCAAAGCACTTTCTGCAAACTTTGCCATACGGCCATACCAGCCTATTTCGCCACTGCATGGTTGGCCACAATGTTTGTGAGTGTGCCTTTCGCCTCGTGCCTCCACGTTGTCGTGCTGACGCTTGCCGCCATTGCCCTCTGCGCCATCAGCCTGTTTCTTGAGCGCCGCTGGCTGCACCAAAGAACCAATGCCACAACGTGGCACAAAGCCATGACCCACACCGCTGTGCTTATAATCCTCAGCATTTACATGGGCATCGGAGCTGCCGCAACCGACACGGATCATTACGAGATGAAAACCTCCCTGCTGCTTCTTGAAGAAAAACCCGAAGCCGTCAAGCGCATAGGAGAAAAGTCTCTTGAGAGTACGCCGCGCCTCGTCGCCATGCGCTCCTACGCTATGGCCACAGCGCCTGGGAAACTCGGCGAACTCTTCTTCGACCAGCCTCTCATGCCGTCTGCCAATGCCACAAGCCTGTTGCTCCCGCAAGACGACAGGCAAGCCCTTCTTTTCCCCATTGATTCACTCTGCAAAAAGTTGTGCGCCCCTCGCCCCACCGCAGCCGAACAAAGCCAAGCGGAAAAAGCCGTAGACTACTTCAAGCACGCTGCGGAGAAAGCCGGTCCTCATCCGAGCATCGCCGCAGACTACTATCTGTGTGCACTGCTTGCCAACCGGCAGATTGACCGCTTCGCACATGAAATTGGCCGTTACTATCCAAGCCAGCTGCACAAGCAGAAGCGCCTGCCGAAATACTATGCCGAAGCGCTCGTCATGTACACCCACCTACGCACCCGTCCCGTAGTAGTCTTCAACGATGCTGCCATCGAAGCCAACTACAACGACTTCTCCGAAATGGGCGACACCATACGCCGTGCCGACATTCGCAACAACATGCTTCGACGCTCCTACGGCGAAACCTACTGGTGGTACTACAAAGAAGGCCGACAAGCCCAAAGCCCGTCACACTAACACCATAGAATATGCTTTCTTCCAATTCTGAGATACGCGGCCTCAACATCGTCATTGGTCTTGCGCTTATTCTTGGCATGGTATGCTGCCTTTGGAAAAATTGCGGCAGCGGAGACGACCACATGGTCATCTCGCAGGCCGATGCCGACTCGCTCAAAATTCTCGACAAGGAGCTTCAGGAGGAAACGGCGCGCGAAGAATGGAGCGAAAAGAACCGGCTGAATCCGAAAGCGCATCTTTTTCCTTTTGATCCGAACCACGCTGACTCTGCCACACTGCGCAAATTGGGACTCTCGGAAATGCATGTCCGCAACATGATGGCATACCGGCACAAAGGCGGACGCTGGCGTTCGCCCGACGACTTTTCGCGCCTCTACAATCTGGAGAAAGAAGACTTCGAACGGCTTCGGCCCTACATCCGCATTGCCGCAGAAGACCAGGCAAAAAACTATTATAGCCACAATGAAGAGCACTACGGAACTCCCAAAGGCGAGATTCCCGAATACGAGCATATAGAGAAGTACGAAGAAGGCACGCAATTAGACCTCAACACTGCCGACACCACCCAACTCAAGCGCATTCCCGGAATAGGCAGTTACTACGCCCATAAAATAGTTGCCTACCGCGAACGCCTGGGCGGATTCGTGTGGGTAAGCCAAATAAACGAAGTGGAAGGCCTTCCACCCGGAACCGCACGTTGGTTCGAGAAGCCTCATGCCCAACCGCAGCGTCTGCGCATCAACCACAGCACCTTCAAGCAACTCGTGCGCCATCCCTACATTTCCTACGAACAAACCAAAGCCATCGTAAACCACATTCGCCACTACGGCCCCATACGCTCCTGGACCGACCTCAAACTCTACAAAGAATTCACCGACGAAGATTTCAGACGCCTCACACCATACATCTCGTTTGATTAGGCTTGAGCAGCGATTTGAGGCACCACGCATGGAGGTCAAGACTCCAGTCTTGACTGAAGATTAACCGAGTATTCATGCCGCCCATGGGGGTGACGTTTCAAAACGTCACGCTCTACACGGCAAATCACATCGCAGCACAAATAAACAAGTCATCGTGCCACGCTTCGTCTATCTGCGACCAACGGCCGCTCAGCATCTGCTCATAGAGCTCTGCCGCACGCGTGTCCATCTGACCGGGTTGGCGGTTGTGGTGGCGCAAGGAGTAGCGCGTTCCATTGGCTTCGCCGGAAGTGGGGACTTCCTTTGCCATGTCGGTAGTAATGTCTACATTTGCAGAAAGTGTTGAATTGCTTTGGGATTCGTTCCCATAGGTATTCCGTTTATTCGGTAGGAGCAATTCAGCACCTTTTTCTATTTTATTACGTAAGTTGTTGTCGTTCTTTATGTGAACCGAACTTACATAATCTTCCATCTCGCCATATTTGTTTACAACAGCTACGTTGTAAACCTTATTCTTTCCCTCAACACCAAAGCGTTTCACATAGATAGTACTTCCATCTAAATCTCTTATGGCGAAATCTGCATTTTGAATTGTAGGAAGAACCGCACCTGAAATACTATTTCTGCCGTTTCTCACAATTTTGTTGAAGACCTCATCCTTTACCTTTACCATCTCGCCAATAATACTACGTACTGGATTGGCAAAGATTCTTCTAAAGGCTGAAGCATCTTCTATTATGTCCGGCATCATTTGGACGTTTTGACCTTCCAATACGGAATTAAGTTCTGCCATGGCATCTTTGCCCCTATACGACCTAAAGCCTTCACCCCTTCTCAGCGAATAGCGTATATCGTTGTTCCCTTTATCAAACGCACTCTGAAGAAGCGGAGCAATAACATTCTCGGTGAGCTGCGTGGGAA